>JAPUGN010000099.1 GCA_027298165.1 Nitrospinota bacterium | reverse complement strand
AAGTGCTAGATCGACCTTATCTTTTAATTTTCCCCCCCGCTTGCCCAAAAGTCCAATGGTTTTAGCGCCTATTTCGCGGGCCTTCTCGACCCCCCGGATGACGTTTTCCGAGTTGCCGCTGGTGCTGATGGCGATGATGATGTCCTCTTTTTTCGCCAACCCCTCCACTTGGCGGGAGAACACATTTTCGTACCCGTAATCGTTGCCGACGCAGGTGAGGATGGACGAGTCCACCGTCAACGCGATGGCCGCCACCGGCTTGCGTTCTTTTTTATAGCGGCCGATGAATTCGGCCGCGATATGCTGGGCGTCGCCCGCACTACCGCCGTTGCCCATCAGCAACATTTTTCCGCCATTTTGAAAACTTGTCCGGGCCATATGGATCGCTTCGCTGATTTTATCCGACAGTGTATCCGCGACGGCTTTTTTCACTTCCGCGCTTTCGTAAAGAAATTCCTTGATTCTATCCATATTCAAATCATTCCCTCGTCGGCGAAACTGTAAAATTCATTTCCGCCAATGATAATGTGATCCAGCAGTTTGATGCCGATGATCTCTCCCGCCTTGCTCACCCGGTGGGTGATTTCGATATCCGCCTGGCTGGGTGACGGGTCACCGCTGGGATGGTTGTGGATGAAAACAATCTTGGTAGCCGATTCCTTGATGGCGGGAATCATCACCTCCCGCGGGTGCACGATGCTGTCATCGACACTGCCTTCCGAGACCACGATATCCTTGATGATGTGAAGCTTGTTGTTCAGCAGGGCGACTTTAACGACTTCCTTCCTGAGGTTTTGGAGAAATGGCGCAAAGTAATCGACCAATGCCCGGCTGGTGTTCATCTTTTTACTGTTGCCGGAGCGGGTGGAGGCCATCCGTTTACCCACTTCCAGCGCGGCTTTGATCTGCGTCGCTTTCGCCAAACCGATCCCTTTCACCTGGCAGAGCTCATGGATCGATGCGCGGTCCAGATTGCTCAGGTTATCAAAGGCCATGAGGAGGTCCCGGCAGATGTCCACGGCGTTTTTCTTGGCGCCGCGGTCTCCCGTACCAATCAGAATGGCAAGCAGTTCCGCATCGGAAAGCGCGTCGCCTCCATACTTTCCCAACCGTTCGCGGGGACGCTCATCTTCGGGCCAATGTTTGATTGAAGAAGCGTCCTCTTTTCCCATAAGGTCACGGTTCGGCCTTCTGCGCGTCGATACTCGTTCGAAAATAATCCAGCGTCGCTTGCAATCCTTCTTCCAGATCCACCCGGGGTTCCCATCCCAGCAGATTCCGCGCCTGGGTGATATCCGGTTGTCTCACTTTGGGATCATCTTCGGGCAACGGTTTGAAGATGATTTTACTCTTGCTCCCGGTGACTTGCAAAATTTTCTCCGCCATCTCAAGCAGGCTTATTTCAACGGGGTTGCCGAGGTTGACCGGATCGTGATGGCCCGATCGCATCAGCCGGACAATGCCGTCGATCAGGTCTGACACATAGCAGAAACTGCGAGTTTGCGAGCCGTCGCCGTACACCGTGAGGTCCTGCCCGGTCAGCGCCTGAAACATGAAATTGGGGATGGCGCGGCCGTCCTTGATCCGCATGCGCGGTCCATAGGTATTAAAAATACGAATTATACGGGTGTCGATACCATGTGCGCGATGGTACGCCATAGTAATGGCTTCGGAAAATCGCTTGGCTTCATCATAAACGCCGCGCGGCCCGATGGTATTGACGTTGCCCCAGTAAGTTTCTTTCTGCGGATGCTCGAGGGGGTCGCCGTAAATCTCCGAAGTGGAGGCGATCATAAACCTGGCCTGCTTGTTCTTCGCCACCCCGAGGGCGTTGTGGGTGCCCAGCGAACCGACCTTCATGGTTTGGATGGAAAATTCCAGATAATCGACAGGGCTGGCGGGGGACGCGAAATGAAACACGTTGTCGATGGGGCCCTTCATGTCGATGCGCCGCGTCACATCGTGGCGCATAAAGTGAAACCGATCGCTGTCGATATGCACGAGGTTGTCCCTGCTGCCGGTGATCAGGTTATCCATGCAAATGACTTCATGGCCTTCCTGCAACAGCGCATCGCATAAATGCGAGCCTAGGAATCCCGCGCCGCCGGTCACCAATGTTCGTTCCATAGTATTGTCCTTTTAAACAGAAGCGCCAGAGGCGTCGAACTGTTCCCCGGCTTTCACCGGATGCCCTTGCAGATAACTTTTAATGGACATTCGTTTTTTACCTTCGGGTTGAATTTCGGTCACGATAATCCGATCTTTCAACGTTCCGATTTCAATGCCATAGTCCGACACGCGCATGACCATACCGGGCGTGTCGTCCTTTTCTCCGGGACCGATTTCGACTTTGCGGAAACGCAGGCGCTGACCCTTTAGAAACCCGAACGCGCCGGGCCAGGGTTCCATGCCCCGGACCCGGTTCCGGAGGGCGTCCGCTGGCTGATGCCATTGCAAAAAACCGTCTTCCTTTTTCAGTTTGGGGGCATAGCTCGATTCGGCGTCGTTTTGGGAAATGCATTTCAGCCGACCCTGCTCCAACTCATCGATTGTTTCAAGGACCAACGCTCCGCCCGCTTCCGCCAGTTTGTCGTGCAGGTTCTGGGCGGTGTCCTCGTTTTCAATAACCACTTTTTTCATGAGCAGGATATCGCCGGTGTCGAGTCCCGCATCCATTTTCATGGTGGTGATACCCGTTTCCTTATCACCGTTGATAATGGCCCAGTTGATCGGCGCCGCACCCCGGTATTGGGGCAGTAATGACGCATGCACGTTCATGCAGAAATGGCGCGGCAGGGCCAACAGGTTGTCGCGCAGAATCTGCCCGTAGGCAATGACGACAATCAGGTCGGGCTCCAAATCCGCAAGTTTTGCGACACAGTCGGGAGCACTGGCTTTCTCCGGTTGGACCACGGGCAAACCGTTGTCCAGCGCGAATTGTTTGACCGGCGACGCCTGCAATCCGCGTCCGCGGCCCTTGGGCCGGTCGGGTTGCGTGACCACCGCCTTTACGGAATGCCGGGACGCGTGGAGTGTTTTCAGAGTCGCCACGGCAAAGTCCGGCGTTCCCATGAAAACAAGATTCATTCCTGCATCTCTTTCAACATTTTCTTAAATTTCCGTTTCAACATGTCGCGCTTGACCTTGCCCAGCATGTCCCAGAACAGTTTGCCTTCGAGGTGGTCCATTTCATGCTGAAAGGCCCGTGCCAAAAACCCCTCCACTTCCAGACGAACGTCCTTGCCGTTCAGGTCCACGCCTTTGACTTCCACCCGCTGGAATCGTTTGATGTCCGCATAGACTTCGGGAATACTCAGGCACCCCTCCTGTCCGATCATTTCTTCTTCGGAAGCGGTAACCACCGGGTTGATGATGGTGATGGGATTGTGCTGTTCATCCTTGAAACCGAGATCGACCACGATCAACCGGGACGAGATGCCCACTTGATTGGCGGCCAGACCCACCCCCGTGGCGTTGTACATGGTTTCAATCATGTCATCGGTCAGGGTGACCAGACTCTCTTCAATATTTTCGATCAGGTCGCACTTTTTGCGAAGAACGGGGTCGAGACAATTCCTGATGGTGAGAACAGACATGGCGATCCGGCGCTTATTTTATCGGGTCCGGCGCCCCCCCCCAATGGAAATCGGAAATCGCCACCCCGTCTCACGAACTGAGGTTCTAACAAGGGTTATTTACGCAGCTCACCCATTATAAGTCATTTATTGCATCCGTTCAGTAAATAGGGTCCGCTCTGTGGGAAATGGCGACGGGAGTTGCCTGTTGGATCGGCAGAAACAGGGTGAAGGTGGTCCCGTGTC
>JAPUGN010000098.1 GCA_027298165.1 Nitrospinota bacterium | reverse complement strand
ATCCATTATAACCACCGATACCAGAGCGAGTTAGCCCGCGAAGCCAGCTACCGTCACAGCATGATCAGCTGTCACGGCAGTATTGGCCGCTCCATATATTAAACCTCGATTACCGTCACTGTCGGATTTTCCATCCTCGTGCTGTCGAATTTCATCCCGACCATTTATTTCGGTTTGCTGACGGGGCTGGCGATGATCCTCGCCCTCCTCGGAAATTTATTTCTGTTGCCCCTGTTGATCTTTCAGTTCCGCCCCCTCGGCCCCGAGCTTAAAAAAGAATCCATTCCTGCATAACCAGAACAAATCCGTGTTCCGGGTTTATTGTGTGGCCGGGTCTTTTGGGGCTCTGAATTTTTTGCCGGCGATGTAGGTGGCGTCGACGAAATTCTCTCCGAAGTAATAAAACATGTCGCGGTAATCGTTCGTCTTGAGGAGGTTGAAATCGGCGCGCTGTTTGGGGAGCAGGCCACCGTAATCTTTTTCCGCGTCCAACGCTTTCGCGGAGCCATACGTTCCCGCCGCCAGTGCCTGCTCGGGAGTGAGACGATACATCGACGCCGCCAGCGTCAACACCGTCTGCATGTTGTAGGTGGGGCAACTGCCGGGATTGCAGTCGGTCGCCAAAGCGAGGGTCACTCCGGCGTCGAGCATGGAATGTGACAGCGGATGTTTTTCCCCGCCGAGAAACAGGGTGACCCCCGGCATCAGCACCGCCGTGGTGCCCGCCGCGTGCATGGCCTGGATGTCTCGCGGGGCGGCGTGCTCGAGATGGTCGCACGACAGGGCTCCCAGTTTGGCCGCTTCAAAACATCCGCCCTGGTGCGAAAACTCCTCGACGTGCGCGCGCAGGTTAAATCCTAAAAGTTTAGCTTGCAGGAACAATCTTCGCAGGTCCGCTACGGTGAACACGTCTTTTTCGCAGAAGATGTCGATCCCGTCCGCCAGAGTCCGAAAGCGCGGCAGGTGTTCGATGATTTCCTCCAGGTAGGCCTCCCGGTCTTCGCCCTCCGGAACCGCGTGCGCGCCGAGGTAGGTGAGGGTGACCGGTACTTTGAGCGAGGCGCGCAGTTTTTTGCCGACGGTCAGCATTTTCATTTCGCAATTGAGGTTGAGTCCGTAGCCGGATTTGATCTCGAACGCCGTGGTGCCGAGCGCCATCATCCGCTTCATGCGTTTTCGGGCGGCGTCGAACAACTCATTCTCCGTTGCACGGCGCGTGGCCCGGACGGTGTTCAAAATGCCCCCGCCCTTTTCGAGGATTTCCAGGTAGGGAACGCCGCTCATGCGTTCGACCATTTCGTCCTTGCGCTCGCCGGCATAGATGAGATGTGTGTGGCAGTCAACGAAACCCGGTACCACGGCCCGGCCTTCGCAGTCGATGACCTTCGTGTAGCCTTTAGAGGATTTTATTTCCGAGTCCTTCAGGATTTTGTGCACACGCCCGTCCTGCACCAGCAGGGCACAGTTTTTGCGGAGGCGGATACCCGGCTGGGTGGAGGCGTCGGCCTGCACCAGTTGGCCGATATTGCGGAAACAGTCAATGCCGCTC
The DNA here is from genome assembly GCA_027298165.1 of Nitrospinota bacterium. Lineage (GTDB taxonomy): Bacteria > Nitrospinota > Nitrospinia > Nitrospinales > Nitrospinaceae > SZUA-226. The sequence goes on along the minus strand of JAPUGN010000098.1, from coordinate 3,863 downwards.
ATGAGGTCCCCTTGTCGGTCAGGGTTTGGGAAGATGGACTTTTCTTTTCCGGGCGACGGCCTTGGCGATATCGTACCCCGCATCGACGTGCCGGGCAACCCCCAAGCCCGGATCATTGGTGAGCACCCGTTCCAGCCGCGCCGCTTTTTGTTTCGAGCCGTCGGCGACGATGACCATCCCGGCGTGCAGGGAGTTGCCGATACCAACGCCGCCGCCGTGATGAAAACTCACCCAGCTCGCGCCGGAGACGGCGTTGACCGCGAAATTAAGTAAAGGCCAGTCCGCCACCGCGTCACTGCCGTCACGCATGGCTTCCGTTTCCCGGTTAGGGGATGCCACGCTCCCGCAGTCGAGATGGTCGCGTCCGATGACTATTGGCGCGGCCACTTTCTTTTTCTTCACGAGATCGTTCATGACCTGTCCCATTTTCGCGCGTTCGCCGTAACCCAGCCAACAGACACGCGTTGGCAAACCCAATCTCGGCACCCGGACCTGCGCCTTTTCGATCCAGCGGTGCAGGGCTTTCTTTTTTGGGAAGGTGTCGATCACCGCCTGATCGACGGTCCACAGATCTTTTTTTCTGCCGGAAAGGATGGCCCAGCGAAAGGGTCCCTGGCCTTCGCAGAACAGCGGACGAACATAGGCGGGAACAAAACCGGGATAGGTAAACGTACCATCGGGTTTGCGCACTTGGAGGCCGCCGAGTTCCGCCTGCCCGCGCAGGTTGTTGCCGTAGTCGAACACCACCGCACCTTTTTTCTGCAGATCGATCATCGCTTGGGTGTGTTTGACGGCGGTGGCCAGCGAACGCTTGCAGTATTCGTCCGGATCGCGCGCCTTGAGTTTCATCAGCGTCGAGAAATCCTTGCCCTCCGGCACGTAATCCATGAGGTTGTGCGCCGGAGTCTGGTCGGTGACGATATCCGGGATGCGTTTCAGGTCGAGCAGTTGCCGGGCGAGGGTGGCGCCGTTGGCCAGTAGTCCGACACTCACGGGTGTTTGGTTCGCCAGTCCTTCATCGATGATGGCTAACGCTTCTTGCAGGGTGGCCGCCGATCGGTCGAGGTAACCCTCTTTGAGGCGGCGTTTGATTTGCGCCGGGTTGACCTCGGCCACCAGGACACAGGCCTCGTTCATGGTGCCCGCCAGGGGTTGCGCGCTGCCCATGTTGCCGAGTCCTGCGGTCACGATCCATCTCCCCTTCAGGCTGTGCGATTTGAAATCGATCCGCCCGCAGGCGCCGAAGGTTTCGTAGGTGCCCTGCAGAATGCCCTGGGTGCCGATGTAGATCCAGCTGCCCGCCGTCATCTGGCCATACATCATGAGACCCAGCCGGTCGAGGTGGTCGAAATGCTCCTGCGTGGCGTGGCTGGACACGAGATTGGAATTAGCGATGATGACACGCGGCGCTTCCGGGTGCGTCGGCGCGATGTACACCGGTTTGCCGGATTGCACGCACAGGGTTTCGTCTGGTTTGAGGCGTTTGAGTTCGGCGACGATGCGGTGGTATTCCTGCCAGTTACGGGCGGCGCGGCCGGTGCCGCCGTAGACGATCAGCTGTTGCCAGTCAAGCGCGACGCGGTCGTCAAGATTGTTCTGGAGCATACGCAGGGCGGCTTCCGTGTCCCAGTCGGCGCATTTGAGTTTCAGTGAGGTGGACGCACGCGGCGCTTTTTTCGGACGGAGGTTCATGGCCATGGGACGCGCACCGGAACTTGAGGAGGCTTTTCCCTTCATGACGCAACTTTCCTTCGCGAGGCGACGCCGAGGCAGAAATGGTAGAAGATACCGACCGCGAGGCGTCCGGTTAACTCTTCTTCGATGATGGGATTGTATTCCGACAGGTCGAACAGGTGGACTTTGGGGTGTGCCCCGGCGGCGAACGCCATCTCGAACGCTTCCTTGGCGCGCAGACCCATGATGCCGGGGCAGGACACACCGGGGGCCTCGGACGCACGGATGGAGTCCAGATCGAAACTGACGAACAGGGAATCGCATTCCCAGGCGAGCCGGCCCAGGGCTCCGCGGAATGCTCCGGCCGCGGCATCGATGCGCGCCACCTCCGAAAACCAGATGATCTGCGCTTTTTTTTCTTTCACATAGCGAGCGTGCTCGCGGCTGACCTGGCTACCCTGAGCGGCGAATTCAATGAACTGCGATCCCGAAAAGCGGGGGTCCTCCAGGAGCAGGCGGAATGGCGAACCGCTGTGGGCCTGGCCGTCGATCAGGGGGCGCACGTCGAGGTGCGCGTCGATATTGATGACGCCGACCGGAATGTCCGGTTTCGCGTCGAGCAGGGCGCAGGCGTTGGAATAGGACTGGTCGTTGCCACCGCCGACGACGAAGGGGATGCCGCCGTTCTGAATAATGGATGCCGTTTTTTCAGTCAGTGCGGTATGGGAAGCTTCAAGCGGCAGGTCGGCGGGGATATCTCCGGCATCGGCAATCCTGATGCCGGACAAGTCGATATTCACTTCCGGGTTGTCGACGGTGCCGTAACGGCGCATGCAGGAGCGGAACTTTTCCGGGCCGTGACGGGCCCCGACGCGTCCCCCGTTGATCTCCACCCCGGCGTCGCAGGGGAACCCCAGGAGGACGACCTGTCCTTCCTGTCCTTTCTGGATGATGTCTGCCAGTTTCCGATCGTCAGCCATAATACCCCTTTATAGAACGGTTTCGGGGGATTGTAAACCGGTGCGGCGAAGAAGATGCCGGCCCGGCCGTTCCCTCCGTATGGCCGGGGGGTCCCGTTCTTGAGGGCCGGGGGGGTTTTGCTTGTCATTTCCCGCTACTTTTTGATATATTCCTATAAAACTTATTTCCAGGCCATCTATCCAGAAGGAGACTATCAGTTATGCCTACTTCCATCGACGCATTAAAGCAGGCTGTCGAATACGAGCAACAGGCTCTCGATCAATATATCATTGCCATGGACAACGCCGTCCACGAGGAAACAAAAAAGACCCTGAAAGAATACGCCGACGACAAGCAGCAGAAAATCGACACGCTGTCTTGGATGATCATAGCGGAAGCGGGCGATGTCGAAAAAGAAGAGGCCGCCCCCCAAACTGGCGCCGAGAAACTGACGGCCGGCAAGTGTCCCTTTTCCAAAGGCGATCTGGAGAAAATGGGTTTTGATATGTCCCAGTCCACAATGGGCGAGGACAATGCTGATTCCTGATTCAGTGACCTTTGGTTGGTAGGAGACGAAGTATGGGAATCGAAGAGCCTCATGATTTACTGATTGAATGTGCGGATTGCGGGGTGGAAAATATTTTCTCTGACTACACCCCCAGATTCATGGCGGTCTGCAACCAGTGCCGCGCGCGGTTGGTCCAACCCGATTTCAACAAGACGCACAACGAATACCGGTGCAACGATTGCGGTTTCGTTCTTTGCCTTTCCAAGGACACCCCATTCGAAATGGGGAAGACCGCCTGCCGGTGCCAGAGTCTCAATATAAGGGCTATCGCTCAATCCACGTTTTATGAAAATGCGGAAAAAGCCGGTGCCTTCGACAAAAATGAACAGGTCGACCCGAACCACGACTGGTGCCGTCCGGATGTGTCCGATGTCGGGTCGAAGGAAGATTACAACGAAATTTTCGATCAGGATCCCGGGAACAATTAAACGGCGCCCTGCCTTCTGGGCTCTGCCAATCCTGTCATTCCAACGACCCCCCGAGGGGAAGGGGCTTCCGTCATGCTCAATCTGAAAGTTCCCATGTCCGGCGAACGCTGGCGTGAGAATCGCGAACGTGCGATCGAGCGGTTTCGCCAGAACCGCCATTTTCTATTCAGCGCCTACCCCGATGCCGATGCCCTGGGCACCATGCTAGCCCTGGGTCTGTATCTGCGTCTCCT
>JAPUGN010000097.1 GCA_027298165.1 Nitrospinota bacterium | reverse complement strand
CGGGTTCTGCTGGACAACAACTTTCTGGAAGAGCGGGAATTTTTCGTGCGGTGCAAATAACCGGGGACGTCAATCCGAATCGCCGTCACTGAACGACTCCGAAAAACGGTCCTTCATTTTACCCAGGTCTTTTTTATTCTTCTGAACTTTCTTTAAGAGAGACCGCAGCTCCTGTTCCGGAAACAATTCGTTGAGATCGGTTTCCTCTTCCGGGAACAGCGGGTTCAGGTCGATTTCTTCTTCAGCGGCGGCGGGATCGGTTTCCACGCCTTCGGGGGCGGGACTCCCGGCGTTCAAAGATTCCTCCGATGCGGGCTGAGGCGGAACGGGTTCCTGTTCGGTCATCACAAAACTCCTTCCTCGATATTCATCGCATTCTACTTAAATTCGTTCGTCCGCACAAGCCACATTCCATTCGAAAATCAACCGGTCATGCGGAGCTTGTGCAAAGAGTTTTCACCGCAGAGGGCGCAAGCACGGAGAAAAAAATACCCTCTCCCCTCACGGGAAGCACCTGTGGGGTGACGGGCTGGGTGAGGCCAGCGTAACGCTGGACCTGATAGGGTGACAGTGTTTCAAAACCGGGTCAGGTAGACGCCCATGAACGTGGCGAAGACAATTGCGCCGAGGGTAATACCGCCCAGATACTTCATCTTCTCCAGCGTCGGGCGGAGCAATGCGCGGTTTTCCGGGCGGAGGTCGAGGTGTGCGATGTCGGCACGCACGCCGAAGGTCTGGTACAGGCTCAATAGAAACGCCACGACCACAAAAATCAGCTTGAGGCCGAGAATATTGTAATACCCTTCCTTGAGGTTGACCTGCTCGGTGTAATTTTCCATCATGTAATACACCCCGGACCCGATCAACACCAGCAGACTGACAAACACCGTCGGCGCCAGCAGGTCGATGAGTTGATACGGGGCCGAATGCTCGTCCAGCGGATCGTCGCTTTTCGCGTCGTAAATGCGGGGCCACAACAGGACCAGCGCGAACACACTGCCTCCCGCCGCCACCACTACGGCCATCAGGTGAACGAACATGATGATCGTGTCGGTCATGATTGGAGATTTTTCAGGTAATCGATGAGCAGGCGGACGCCGTAACCGGACCCGCCTTTGGGCACATAGGGTTTTTCGTTGGACGTCCAGGCAGTGCCCGCGATGTCGAGATGCACCCAGGGGTAATCCCCGGTGAATGGTTTAAGAAACGCCGCGCCGGTGATCGTTCCGGCGCCGACCCCCTTGGAAGCAATGTTTTTGAGATCGGCGATGTCGCTCTTCGTGGCCTTCTCGAATTCTTCGTACAAAGGCAGTTCCCACAAACGTTCGCCGGTGGTATCTCCACTTTCGCTCAATTTTTTGATCAGTTTTGAATCCGTGCCCACTGCCGCCGCGGCTTGATGCCCCAGCGCCATGATCACCGCTCCGGTCAGGGTAGCCAAATCGATCAACGCTCTAGGTTTGTACCGTTGCGCATACACCAGTGCGTCGGCCAGGATCAATCGTCCTTCCGCGTCGGTGTTCAACACTTCGATGGTCTTTCCGTTAGAAGCGGTGAGGATGTCTCCCGGTTTGATGGCGGAGCCTCCTGGCATGTTTTCGGTGGCGGGGACGATGCCGACGACGTTGACCTTGAGTTTCAGACTCGCCGCCGCCTGCAGGGTGCCGATGGTGACCGCACCGCCGGACATGTCGAACTTCATCTCGTCCATTCCCGCGCCGGGTTTCAGGGAAATGCCCCCGGTATCGAACGTGACGCCTTTGCCGACAATGACCACTGGCGGGTCCTTGGCTTTGCCGCCTTTGTATTCCAGCACGATGAATTTGGGCGGCTCGTGACTGCCCTTAGCCACGCCCAGCAGGGAGCCCATCTTCAATTTTTGCATGTCCTTTTTCTCAAGGATCTTGCAGGTGATCTTGTGTTGGCGCGCCATGCTCTGGGCGGCCTTCGCCAGAAACGTGGGCGTGGCGGTATTGCTGGGATGGTGCATGAGATCGCGGGTCGCGATCACCGCCTCACACAACTTGCCGGCCTGGTCGACACCCTTCTGATAAGCCCTCACCTGCGGTTTGCCGGGTGCCAGCAGGGTGATCTCTTTGATACGTGACAGCGGATCGTCCTGGTCGATACTTTTGTATTGATCGAAATGGTAGAGCCCGAGCTGGGCGCCCTCCATGATCGCCCCGGCCACGGGATGGCCGGATTTGGAATTTTTGGCTTTGCCGGGTTTGCCGGCGTCCCTGCTGTCCAGTGAAAACGCCATTTTTTGATAACGCGAACTTTCAGCCGACTTGGCGGCGGTGCCGGCGGCCTGGCGGATTTGCTCTTCTTTAATGTCTTTCGATTTGCCCAGACCTACGACAATAATGGAATCCGCTCCCATCAACCCGCGCACGCTCTGCTGGAAGGTCTGGTTGAGTTTACCCTCGAAGCGCTTGGCCTTAAAGGCGGCGGTCAACGCGCCGTTCAACAGGCTGTCGATTTGTTTCAAGAGGCCTGCCGGTTTATTTTCCGGACTGAACAGGATCAGGCAATCGGTTTTATGTTTGAGAACGTCGTAAGCTTTTACGGAGGTTTTGATCATGATGATTTTCAAGGGTTAAGATTGGTTGAATAGAAAGCTTTGAAATTCTATGGGAATCCATTCGAGGACACAAGGACAAACTATGAATCAGGAGAGGCCGGGGCAAACCACGGAGCAGGCGGTCGGGTCAAACGGCGAGGGCTCCGAAGCGGGTGCGCCAGCGGCGGATGGTGGCGCGCCACATCAATACCGCCTGAAGCAGGGGCGGCACCACGGCGTACGCGAAATTCACCGATCCGTCAGGAAGAAATAACGGATTGAGTGTATCCATCCAGACCACGCCCAGCAACATGGGAATCAGCATATAAAGGACGGTCCAATAAACCACCGCGGTGCCCAGGGCGCGCTGCGGTTTGTCAGAAAAATAGAAATAGAGGAGCAGGGCGATATCCCGCATCAAAAAACACATCGCGGCGGCGACCAATCCGTAAAGATTGATCACTTCACCCTCCTGGTCCAGAAACGTTCCACCAAACAGGGCATGAAGCGCCAGCAGGCCGACGCCGGTGGCCCAAGCCAGGATCGAAGCCATCAGCCAACGCGGAATTTCACACAACGCCGCCCGGATGCGGTGGGTCCGCCACAGGTGAAACAGGCGACGGATATCTACTCCATCGGACCGCTCCCAAAATAAAATGGCATAGGTGAACGCCACCATCAGGCCCCACCCGAGAAGCAGACGGGCCACCCAGAAGTTCAAGCCATTGAGGGAAATGATGTCTTTTTCCTGCGGGAATCCCATGGCATACACCAGCACGAAAATCAGGAAAGCCTTCCAGACCCATGGGGGATTGGACACTTGGAGCTCGCGCCGCATCTGCATGTAAATTCCGGTGATGATCCAGGCCAGGAAAAGATACAGCGAGGTCAGCCCGAACCAGAACTCATTGAACTCCCATTGGTACCATTGCACCGCTTTCGACCATTTGACCGGCTCAAAGGCAGAGATAATGACGGTGAGCAATAAGGGAAAACTCAGTAACAGAGAAATGCCGGACCGCCGCTTGCTTTTGGAATTTCGTTTTTGCAACTGCCACATACCGAGAAGAAAACCCAAAGCCTGGACCCCGACAACAGCCCCGATGGCATACACCACCGCAGGCACAATGCCGTGGGACAGCATGATCCATTTGTATTCCGGCCGCGGGAACAAACGAATATCCGGGGCCAGGACCAAGGTGAACACGAACACTCCCAGGCTCCACAAACCGACATACCAGGAGAACAGGGTACTGCCGAACAGTTTCCCCCAGGTCATCGACCAGGGATTGATGGAGGTCAGGCGTTGCAGGGGCCAGGTTTTGTTCTGGATTTCCGTCACCAACGCATTCTCCGTCTGATAGGCACCCCACAACCCGGAGAACAAAATGAACATCCACAATGAGGTCAGCAACAACGCCTGATCGCCGTGCTCGCCGAAGAACAGGATCAGGTAATAAAACCCGCCAAAGATAAGCGGCGTGGCGATCAACCGGTGCGGAGTGATCTCCAGCCAGAAATTTCTCTGGAATTCGGGATTACGATGCATGAGGATGGGCTCCGAATTTTTCGAGATAGGTTTCCTGCAGGTTTTTTTCCCGGACAGCCAGCGCGCTTATCGGCCAGCCCCGGTCCATCAATTGCTTGAGCAGTTGATGCTGGGCCTCGTCCGTGCCTTCAAACATGAATTCGATGACGGTGCCGTTCGCCTGAATTTGAGTGATCCGCTCCTCACGGCTCAACGCTTCGGCCAGACCCTCCGCCGGCCGGAACAGAGTGAGGACCAGGGTCCGCTCGTTTTGGACCCGTTGGTCCCGGATCGCCGTATGCTCCTCCATTTTGCCGTCGTGGATCACCATCATGTGCGTGGAATAGTCCTCCAGCTCCGACAGAATGTGAGAAGACACCATCAGGGTTTTGCCCTCATCGCGCAACTCCAGAAGCAGTTCCGATAACTGGTGGCGGGCTTTCGGGTCCAGACCCGAGGCCGGTTCGTCCAGTAGGATAATTTTCGGGCCGTGAATGATCGCCTGACCGATCGCCAGCCGCTGGCGCAAACCACGGGACAGGTTGCCGGTCTTATCGTTCAGCCGGTCTAGCAGATGCACTCGCTTAGCGGTCAGTTGCACCGCGGCCTTCATCTTTTTATATGGAATATTATGCGCCAGGGCGTTATATTGTAGGCATTGACCGACGGTCTAATCGTCATAAAGCCAGTAAAAATCAGGGAGAT
>JAPUGN010000096.1 GCA_027298165.1 Nitrospinota bacterium | reverse complement strand
CAGCAAATGGGTCGCAAATGCGTGCCTCAAGGTATGGGGCGACACCGGGATCGAAATATCAGCTTTGCGGACATACTGCTTCACAATCTTCCAGAAAGCCTGCCGGGTCATCGTGTTCTTTCGGCGGGAAATGAAAAGCGCCGGATGGCTTTTACCTTTCAAAAATTTTGGGCGCGTCTGTTCCAGGTAAGCCTTGACGTAGGATATCGCCACCTCGCCCAGGGGAATCACCCGCTCCTTGTCGCCTTTGCCCAGGGACCTTAGATAGCCAACCTCCAGGTTCAAATCGTTTAATTTCAAAGAAATCAACTCACTGACCCGGAGCCCGGTGGCGTACAGGACCTCCAGCATCGTTCTGTCACGGTGACCCAGCAGGGTCTCCACATCTGGTTGATTTAAAAGCAATTCCACCTCATTCAATGACAGGGTACCGGGCAATTTCTGCCAGATTTTGGGAGTTCCCAGCGTTTCCATTGGGCTTTCCAGGATCAACCCTTCTTCCACCAGATATTTGAAAAAGGATTTCAACGAGGACAGCGCCCGGGCGATGGACCGGGAAGAAAGTCCTTTCTCATGCAGGCTCAGCAGAAACTCACGAATGTCCCCAGGAGTATCGGATTTTAACGAAGTCCCGGTCCGGAAGGATACAAAGCGCTCGATATCACGGCGGTATCCATCGACGGTATGGGGTGAATGCCGTTTTTCGACACACAAATATTCTGTAAATTCCTGAACCAGTGCTTCCATTCCAGGACCCGTAAAAAGTTATATTAATCAATACTTTATGATAAAACCCCTGAAAAATCAATGAAAACATCCGGACTGCTGGAAAACCGGGTATCGGGAATCCGTTCCAACAACCGCGACCCCTTGCCGGAGAGGTATCCCTCCAAAACCGCTTTACCTTAATGAATTCAATACCTAACCAAATACTCGTCCGGCAATTCATTTGCTGAAACGTATTAAATCAGTTAGAATCACGCCAGCTTACCGGCTGGATCATACAATTTTCCTGTAGCACCACTCATAGGAAATACCACCATGGAACGTATAACGTTGATTCAACACCTGCGCCGACGCCAGAAAATGGCTGAGGGGGCGACGGGGGAATTCACCAGCCTGATGATGGAAATCCTGGTGGCCGCCAAATTCGTCTCGCTGGAAGTCAACAACGCCGGTTTGGGAGAAAGCATTCTGGGGTTGACCGGCCGGGTCAATATCCACGGCGAAGAGGTACAAAAGCTGGATGAATACGCCAACGAGATTTTCACCAAACTGTTGGGCAATTCGGGTCTCATCTGCGCTATCACCTCGGAGGAATACGACAAACCGGTGATTATTCCCCCGGACCGGGCGGGTAAATACGTTTTTATGATGGATCCGCTGGACGGCTCTTCCAACATCGACGTCAACGTCAGCATCGGTACCATCTTTTCTATTTACCCCAAGGTCAGCCCCGGCAAGGAAGTGACCGACGAAGATCTGCTTCAGAAGGGATCACAACAGGTGGCGTCGGGTTACATCGTCTACGGGTCCAGCACCATGTTCGTGTACACGTCCGGCGAAGGCGTTCACGGTTTTACCCTTGATCCGTCACTGGGAGAATTTTTCCTGTCGCACGGCGATATCAAGATTCCCGAGTCCGGGACCACCTACAGCATCAACGAGGGCAATATTGAAACCTGGGAAGAGTCGCAGAAAAATCTTGTCGACTACATGAAAGAAAAGGACGAGGAAACCCAGCGGCCCTACAAATTAAGATACATCGGCTCTCTGGTCTCCGATTTTCACCGGACCCTGCTCAAGGGTGGAATTTTCATGTACCCGGGCGACCAGGAAAATCCTCAGGGCAAATTGCGGTACGCTTTTGAGGCGGCACCGCTGGCCTTCATCGTGGAGCATGCCGGAGGCAAAGCCACCGACGGACATAGGCGCATCATGGATATCACTCCCACGGATATCCATCAAAGGACCCCTCTCTTTATCGGCAGCACCCGCGAGGTGGACCTGGTCGGCCGGTTCCTCAAAAAGTAACACCCATTGCACCCTTAAACGTCAACACAATCGGATTATGAAAATCAAAAGCATCAAAGGCGTCAAGGACATCCTGCCCGGAGAAATCGAAAAGTGGCAATGGACGGAGTCTGTCGCCCACCAGATCTTCACCCGGTACGGTTTCAATGAAATCCGGCTGCCCATTTTTGAAGACACCAATTTGTTCAAAAGAAGCATCGGCGACACCACGGATATCGTAGAAAAGGAAATGTATACCTTCCGAGATAAAGGCGACAACGACCTCACTCTGCGGCCTGAAGGCACCGCATCCGTCGTCCGGTCCTACATCGAACACAACATGCACGGCCAGAATCCTTTGACCAAACTCTATTACTTCGGCCCGATGTTCCGTTACGAGCGGCCGCAGGCGGGACGGCTCCGCCAGTTTTACCAGATCGGGGTGGAAGCGATGGGATCCCAAAGCCCGGCGGTAGATGCCGAGGTGATAACTATGCTCATTGAATTTTTCAAGGCCCTGGGTTTGAATGACCTTGAGCTTCAAATCAATTCGCTGGGATGCAAAAATTGCCGGCCGCAATACCGCGAAACGCTCAAAGCCGCCATCGAACCCCACTTGAACGAGCTGTGCACCAACTGCAACCAGCGTTATAAAAGAAATCCCCTGCGTGTGCTCGACTGCAAGGTGCCGCAGGATGTCAAAATCGCCAAAGGACTGCCCAAAATCAAGGATCACCTCTGCGCACAATGTGAGGAGGATTTTGCACAGGTCCGCAGATTTCTCGATGCAGTCCACACCGCATACACGGTCAACGACCAGATCGTTCGCGGCCTGGATTATTACAACAAAACCACCTTCGAAGTGATTTCCAAAACCGGCCTGGGATCGCAGAATGCGGTCTGCGGCGGCGGACGATACGATTCCCTGGTCGAAGATTTTGACGGTCCTCCCACCCCCTGTTTCGGATTCGCTCTGGGGATGGAACGTCTGATCTCACTATTGCCGGAGGAAAAACTGCAGTCCCTGAGCACGCCGCCCGATCTCTATCTGGTGAGTCTGGGCGAAGAGGCCCAAAACCTGGCCTTTGCGACCGCGCATCAACTGCGGGCTGTCGGCCTGTATGTGGAACGTGGGTTCGAGGACGGAAGTATGAAAAGCCAGATGCGGAAAGCCAACAAACTGGCCAGCCGGTTCGCCCTGATCGTCGGCGATGACGAAATCAAAAACCAGCGGTACCTGTTGAAAAATATGGACGGCGGAGAGCAGTGGGAGGTATCCGCAAATGCCTTGGCCGAGGAAGTTCTGGAACACCTCAAGTCTTTGGATTAAAGGCCGATGCAAGACCCCTGCCGGAAATGATGGATTGACTCACATGGAATCCCCATGATAGATTTTGGATCAGAGGGAGATTTTATGCCTGCAAAAGAACACGAAGTACTTGAAAATTACATCACTCAGCACAATCTGAAGATCACGAAGCAGAGACGCGCCGTGCTGGAAGCGTTTCTGGGCAGTGAGGAACACGTCAGCGCCGAAGACCTTTATAAGATGGTCTCGGCCAAGGAACCCAAGATCGGCCTGGCCACCGTATACCGCACCCTCGCTCTGTTGACCGAAAGCGGCTTGGCCGCCGAGCTAGATTTCGGCGACGGTCAGAAGCGCTACGAGCAAAACTACGAACACGGTCACCACGACCATATGATCTGCACCCAATGCGGCAAGATCATCGAATTCCACAATTCCCTGATCGAACAATTACAGGAAGACGTGGCCAAGGAACACGGTTTTGAAATGACCACCCACAAGCTCGACATGTTCGGCATCTGCAAAGACTGCCGCTAACTCATCCCTTTCCTATTTCCCTTTAAAGAATTAGAGCGGTTGAAGGCCATCGGCGTGAATTTTTCGGCTAGCCCTGAGCGGGCGTTTCTCTCTCGGTGGTTGCGGCGGGGGAAGGTTCTGACAGAACGCTTATGGATTGGGCGCAACGGAAACCAATGTAGTTGTAAATTTCGTCGACACTGCCGCCGTAGGAGGCGACTTTCGAGAACACCCGGTTTTTGGGATGCAGCCAGGTGCGGTTGGTGATTCGCAACGCTCCGGCGGAAGAATTGAACGACCCGCCGCGGATCACTTTGTTCTCACCTTTTCCTGGCCCTTTGGGATTGGTCTCCTGGTTGCCAACGTTGTAGGGACTGTACCAGTCTTCGGTCCATTCCCAGACATTTCCCATCATGTCGTACAGGCCAAACTGATTGGGTTTTTTCTGGCCCACCGGATGGGTGGCTTTATCCGAGTTATCCTCGAACCAGGCATAGGCGCCATCCATGATATTGCCCCAGTAGTATCGGGTCTTGGCCTGGCCGCGGGCGGCGTATTCCCATTCCGCTTCGGTGGGCAGACGGCATGCCCCGGCGGATTTTCCAATGAACTGCAGGATATCGTGATAATTGACCTGCTCGACCGGGCGGTCATCATGAATGATTTTGGAGGGATTGAAGCCCATCACCCGGGCCCAGCGGGCCTGAGTCACTTCGTATCGGTCCAGATAAAAGTCGTCGAGGCACACTTCGTGCTCGTATTTTTCGTCAGCCTGGGCGCGGTCGTTTCCCATGGTGAAACATCCCCCCTTGATGAACGCCATGCCCTCTGGTGCCCGTTGGGCCTTGGCCTGGTCCTTCTCGGACAACTCAATGGGAAGGACCCCTATGGGAGCCGGCGCTCTCGAATCTTCGCCGATGCCTTCAATCTCGGCGATGGAAGGTGGATTTTCCTGCTGTTTTTCGCTGTCGCTCTGGAAGCATCCCAGACCTCCCACCAGCAAAACCAGTATCCAAAACAATCTAAAAACAATCATTGTTAATTCCACTTCACAAGGAAAAGGGGGCATCATACCCCATAAAGCCCCATTTTCACGATTTCTTTCCGGATTTTTAGAAATTTACATTTAGGCCCATTTTCCGCGCTCATTCGACTAAAATATATGAAAAATATGCCGATAAAGGACTATGACCCGAAAACCCTGTTTCCCTAATCCTGGAAAGCCAACATTGTATCAAAAACGTGCGGGAGTTGGTTTGCTAATAACGCTACTGCTGGCCGGCGTGTCGGGTCCGGCTTGTACGCCTGCGTCTTCGGCCAAACCTAAGGTCACAGCCGATCAGCGGTTCAAAAAGCCCTCCCCTCCAACCCAGCAAGAGGCCACCACGATCAACCCGGTTAAAAAACCTGCCCTCATTGTTGCCCAGGATATCTACGCGCCAACATCCCAATTGGATCTCGAATTCGCTCTCGAGCAATTCAAGGCCAACCAATTCGAAGTGGCGGAATACTACCTGAAAAAATCCCTGATGGAATCACCGGAGAATCCACAGGCCATCCGGTTTCTGCCCTGGGCCTATTTTTTCCAGAAACGGTACGACAAGGCGCTGATCTCTTTCGCGGGCGCACACACTCTTTTCCCGAAGCAAGCGGAGCCGCTGGTGGGAATGGGATGGTCCTACGTGGCGATGAAGTTTTACGAGCGGGCGCTGGAAAAATTCAAACAGGCCGAAGCCTTGGCCCCCGATCTCTATGAAGTTCACAAAGCTCTCGGGTTCTGCAATCTTCTGCTGGGCAAGGAGAAAACCGCGCAGTTTCATTTCCATAAAATTTATCTGTTCGGCGAGCGCGACGACCTCGAGGAACATTGGGAGCAATGGCGGGAGGGTATGCCGGAAAACCCGGTGGAAGTTGCCCCTTCCCAGATCAACACCCCTTCATTTTTCACACTGGCCATAGAAGCGCCGCGTTACCGGAGCATGGTATCGGTGATTCCCGATTCTCCGCGGGTAAACCCCCCGGCCTTGGATGAAGCCTGGCGCCTGTACCGCAAAAAATTATTCAAACGGGCGCTCGCCGCCTTTCAACAGTTGCCGGGGGACACCGTGCACACCCTCGACGCTCAAAACGGCCTGGCCTGGGCTCTCCTGAAAACCGGAAACCTGCTGGAGGCGGAAAAACGGTTCACTGAAACCTTGGATGAACGCGGGCGGTTTATCGGAATCCGGCTGGGTATTCTCGAAGTAAAAAAAATCCTTTGGGAAAAAGCCTCGGTCGCCAAACATTATTTTGATATCCGGAAATACCGCATCGCTGAAAAACATTTCAACCAACTGAACCGGGATTATCCCGACTGGTCCTACCCGGAAAGCATCCTCGGATGGATTGAGCTGAAACGCGGTCAGCAGGACAAAGCCCTGAAGCGGTTTGAAACCGCTTTGGACAAAGACCCCAAGAACACCACCGCGCTCAAGGGGATGCGCCATTTGAACGGGCTGTTGGTTTCCAAACTCTATCAGGCCGATTTGAAAATGAAAAAGGGGGATTACAAAAACGCCTCTTACCTGTACTTCGACTATATCGACGAACATCAGTCCAGCCCGACGGTGACCTTTGCCCTCGCCAAGGCGTACAGCGGTCTGGGATTCAGCCAGATTCAGAAAATGCAATACCGCCTGGCCATCCAAAATTTCGAAAAAATCAGGAACCGCAAGGGATTCGAATCACACTGGACCAAGGGATTAGGATTGGCCTACTACCACATTGGCCAGTTTGAAAAAGCGGCGAAACATTTGATCGTCGCCGATACCCTCATGCCCAACAAGAAGGATATTGTCTACAAACTGGACTGGAGTATCCTGAGAAGCTGGCAGGCAAAAACTGCGAAGGATTATTTTCTAGCCAAAGCCCAGCGCAAACCCCTCAGGGCTTCCGTGTACATGGCGATCGGATGGCTCGAATATCAGCAGGGAGACCCCGACCTGGGTGTGGAGTATTTTTTGAAAGCCATTTCACTCGATCCCGAAATCGCGGCATCGGACGATTTCAGGAGCATCCTGGCGAAGGAACGTTTCGGGTGGCAGGTCTACAATCACATCGGCTGGGCTTATTACCATCGTGGGAATTACGAACACTCGGTCCAAATGTTCAACACCGCTCTGGAATCCAGCCCACGCTCTTCGGAAGCGATGAAAGGATTGGGTTACAGCTTTTACCAAAAAGGACAATGGAAAGAAGCGGCGGCCTTCCTCAAAAAAAGCATCAAGCGAAATCCCAACCCCCACCCGGTGACGGAAAAATACCAGGGAACGGAGCCCGGCGTGGAAATCGACATGAAGACCAGCGTCCGGACGAAACTGGCGCGGACGCTGATCCAGAAGGGAAAATATCAGGAGGCGCTGGAGCACCTGCAGGAAGCCCTGTCTCTCCACCCGGACTGGCCGGAAGTGTACGACGGGTTGGGCTGGGCTTACCTGAAACTCAACCGGCTGGCGGAATCCCGTGAGGCCTTCGGTCAGGCCCTCCGGTATCAGCCCCTCAACCCCTTCAGCCATAAAGGGTTGAAAGAGGTCCATTACCGTCTGGCCCTGCAAACTATGTGAGCCACGCCGGAAAGTGCCGTAAAGGTGTGAATTGACTGTGAATATCTTGTGGACAAAATAGCCGGGAAAACCCGTAAGCCCTGAGAAAACAAAATTAATTCATTGACAACCCGGTCCAATTGGAATAAGTTAGAAACTTCCAGACATACGCTCAATACATTTGGGGAGGAAGGGGGATCTTTCCTTTTTCGCCTAAGCGAAGAATCATGGAGTGGAGGCTATCTGCTCCATGATCCCTTGCTTCTTATCGTATGCCCTGCCCTTGAATCTTTCCTCTACTCACATTTTTTGATACGTTGATTTGAGCTGTTCCACGACTGACGGGTCCGCCAAGGTCGAGACATCGCCCAACTGATCCGCCTCGTCGGCGGCAATTTTCCTTAGAATGCGCCGCATGATTTTTCCCGACCGGGTTTTGGGGAGGCCCGGCGCCCAGTGAATCACATCCGGCGCCGCGATGGCGCCGATTTCTTTCTTCACAAACTGGATTAACTCTTTCTTCAGATCTTCCGTATATTCCACGCCTTCCATTAACGTGATGTAGGCATAAATCCCCTGGCCTTTGATGTTGTGCGGGAAACCCACCACTGCCGCTTCCGCCACTTTTTCGTGAAGCACCAGAGCCGACTCCACTTCTGCGGTGCCCATCCGATGTCCCGAAACGTTGATCACGTCATCCACCCGTCCGGTCACCCAGTAATAGCCGTCTTCATCCCGGGTACTTCCATCACCTGTAAAATAATAACCGGGGTACATCTTAAAATAAGTTTCCTCGAATCGCTCATGATCGCCATACACGGTGCGCATTTGTCCCGGCCAGGGTTCTTCGAGGGCCAGTACCCCGGAGACGCCATTGCCTGCCATCACCTTGCCGGTTTCGGATTCAATGATTACGGGCTTCACCCCGAAAAACGGGAACGTGGCGGAGCCGGGTTTGGTGGGCGTGCATCCCGGTAGCGGCGTAATCAAAATGCCGCCCGTTTCCGTTTGCCACCAGGTATCGACGATGGGGCAACGGCCGCGGCCGATATGTTTGTAATACCACCGCCAGGCTTCGGGGTTGATCGGCTCGCCCACCGACCCCAGCACCCGAAGCGTGGTCAGATTGTATTTTGCCGGCGTTTCTTCACCATGCGCCATCAACGCCCGGATAGCCGTCGGCGCTGTGTAGAACTGCGTCACCTTGTGGCGATCCACCACATCCCAGAACCGCCCGGCATCCGGGTAGGTGGGAATGCCTTCGAACATGAGGGTGATGGCGCCGTTCGCCAACGGACCGTAAACGATATAGGAGTGGCCCGTCACCCAGCCGATATCCGCCGTGCACCACCAGACGTCGCCGTCGTGGTAATCGAAAATGTATTTGTGGGTGAGCGCGGTGTAGATCATATACCCGCCGACCGTATGCTGGGCGCCTTTCGGTTTGCCGGTGGAGCCGGAGGTGTACAAAATAAAAAGCGGATCTTCGGCATCCATGACTTCCGGTTCGCATTCGTCCGCGGCTTCGGCCATTTCGTCATCCCACCAGGTGTCCCGTTCCGGGACCATTTGGGTTTCGATCGCGTCTCCCACGCGTTTGTACACGATACAGGAGTTCACCGTCACCCCTTGCTTTTGAGCCAGGTCGATGGCCTGATCCACATTGGTCTTCAGCGCCACCGGCTTGCTACCCCGGTAGGACCCGTCGGCGGTAACGACGACCGTGCAGGTGCAATCGACAATGCGGTCGGCCAGGGAAGTGGGGGAAAATCCACCGAAGACGATGGAATGAACCGCTCCGATCCGGGCACAGGCCAGCATGGCCACGGCCAACTCGGGAATCATCGGCATGTAAATGGAGACCCGGTCGCCCTTCTTCACCCCATGCTTTTTGAGGACATTAGCAAATCGGCACACCTGTGCCAGTAGTTCCTTGTAGGTCAGGGTGCGGGTTTCTCCCGGCTCGTTGCCTTCCCAGAGAATGGCAGTCTGGTCGCCGCGGGATTCGATATGGCGGTCCAGGCAGTTCACGGTGATATTGGTTTTGGCTCCGATAAACCACTCAATGAAAATCTTTCCCTTGTTGACGTTGTAGTTGAACTTTCGGACCTGGTCCCATTTTTTAAACCAGATAAATTGTTCAGCCTCCTCCGCCCAAAAGCCCTCCGGATCCTTGATGGAACGTTCGTACATTTCCCGATACTGGTCCATGCTCTTGATCCAGGCGGTTTCGGAAATGTTTGCAGGGGGGTCGTAAATATCGGTCATGAAGAAAACTCCTCTCCAATCAATTTGGATGAAACAGTGTTAAGTCTGCGACCGAACCGCACGGGCGGCCTCGGTCAGGGTCCACAGCCCATCGGGTTGCTCAAATTCCCCATCCCGCAATTTCAAAACCCAGGTGCGCATCCGTCCGTCCACCTGTTTCGCGATCATGGAAAATCCACAGCCGTTGGCAAATTTGTCGCTGATGTGAATGATTTTCCCGAACTTGTCCTTCTGGGAAAAGGCTTCATCATATAAAGTCTGCATCTCGTCCTTAGTGGGCAATCTCCAGTCGTCATACCCGCAAAATTTCTTTTCCTTCAGTTCCCGCACATAATCCACGCTTTCCTGATAGTTGACCCACTTTTTCAGGTCGATCATGGAGTCGTTTTTTTTCCACATCAATCCGGTTTTGCGGTCGCTAACCGTTTCGTCACCATTATCGACAAATCGTTCCTGCTCGGCCATGGGGCATCACCTGCTTCACTAAAATTACCGGAGATTTCTAAGTTGACGGTAGAGAATATCATTATTAAATATTCAATTCAAAAGTTCTTCCCATTTGAGGCCATTTGTGAAATAAAATCAATCTCAGGTCAGGCATTGCGCCCTGGACTCCACCATTCCCGGAACATCCGAGCTTATATGACTGCGACGCCGGAGGAGCTTCCTCCATTGAATATTTTATTGAACCAGCTGGACTGGAATCTGCAATGGCTCCAGCAGATGGAGAAGAACGAACCGACGGATTATTTTCGGGACGCGGCGCTCCAGCGTTTCGAGTTCACCTTCAACACGGCGGTGAAATGCATTCAGGGAGCCGCCCGGCAAAACCAGGACTTCTGTGATTCGCCGGAGGAATGCTTTGCAATGGCGGAGCGCAAGGAATGGGTTCCCGAAGGAATCCCCTGGAAAAACATCGTAAAGGATTTTGAATCCATAAAAACCGATTCTGCACCAGAAAACGCCGATGCCCTATTCGCCAAACTCACGCAATACCGCGAACATTTTACCACGCTGTTCGACCGGTTGTCCGCACTGGCTCCGGATTCATAATTGGTTTTTGAGGGATTCGAATGCCTGCCGGCGGTGGGACATGGAATTTTTTTCTTCAGAAGACATTTCGGCATAAGTCCGGGTTTCGCCCTCGGGCATGAAAATCACGTCCCATCCGAATCCCTGACTGCCTCGGATTTCCCGGGCGATGGACCCCGCCACCCGGCCCTCCCCAACGATCAAGGTCTCGCCGTCATACACTGCGGCCAGGCACACCGCTTCCGCCTGCCGGTTTTCGAACGGCTCCAGCATTTTCAGCATGCCCACACACCCGACACTGTGTTCGAACCATTTGACCAGAGTCCCGGGAAGACCGTTCCAGGCAGTGAAAATCAATCCGGAATCCTCCACCAACACGGGACACCGTAATTCCTCCCAGGCCGCGGTCACCTTGTGCTCGACCAGTTGGCGGATATCGTCGGTCTGGATTTCGTGCAGGTGATCCACCGTTACCTGCTCAACATCAATTCCCAGAATATCCCGTGCCTCGCGAACCTTATTGGCGTTGCCAGTGGCAAACTTCAATTGCTTCCAGATGGGAGGTTGATTCATAATACGAGGTCATGGGGATTCCGGCTATCTTGCCGGGACTCGGTTGGTGTGCTATAAGTCTGGCCTTCTATTCAACGGATCAAAACGACAATGACCTTATCGTTCAAGCGGCCAGTCCTCTGGTTGATTATCATAATACTTTCGGCAGGCGGTTGCACCCGCATCTTCGAAACCGATCAGGATTGGCAAGCCCGGAAAGCCCTCCAGGACTTCATGGCTATTCAGGAGCAATTTCATAAGGAAAACAACCGCTACGCCAAAAATCTTCTCGAAATCGACAAGTATCCATTCAAATACCATACAGGAATCGTATACCTCGAAATCCAAAAGGCTGGCAAGAATCATTGGCGGGCCATCGCCCTAGCGGCGGAATCCACCACCGCCCGCGTGTTTGCCTATGATACCGATCAGGGCGGTTACTATGAAATGGAAGAGGAGGAAGTTGCGCAATATGTGCTGGGCGCTTTGAACCATATCCGCCAACAACAAAGCGAACAGTCAAGGGTGGATATGTTTTCCGGAATCATGCTGTTCACCCTTCTGGTGTTCGGACTGCGCATGCTCAAACGCTACAAGGAACCGAGGGCCGGTGGGATGTGGAGCGCTTACTTTCTGAGCCTGTTGCCGCTTTCCCTGGCGATGGCGGCGCTCAACCATATGAACAGGGACACCCGCCTGTCTACCGAATGTCTGGCCGTGATGGGAACGGCGTTTGCCGTGTCCCTGCTCAGCGCGGTCATGGCCGGCTGGAGCCTGTTCCGGATCCCCGCACGGGGGGATCATCATATACTGAAGAGCCTCGCCGCCTGCACACTGATCATTTGCCTGTTCAATGGATTCATCCTCGCCAAAACCTATCATACCTACTCGCAACCCAAGGGTAATACTCTGCACTTCAAAGAAGGTCGATAACGAGGATGTGATGACTCGCCTTCCCGGTTTTGGGATGGGGTTTCGACTTTAAATGTTCAAAACTTTATATTTCCCGTAACCGCGTATTTGAACAAAATCGTACGCTACGAGGCCCGTTTTTTAGATCCTAAAACCTCTTCTCCGCCAGCTCGTCCAATGACCTCATTTAATAAACGCGTCAGAGTCTGGTTTTCATAGGTTATGCCTTTGACTATCTCTTTTCCTCGTGAAGAAAGCCGCCTATATCCCCAAACACACCGGCGTTTCGTTTCATCCCAGCCCTCGCGTTGGTAGTACAAAGGCATATTGACATCAAAATAAGAAATACTATCAGCATCCTTGAGCAGGTCGGAACGAGGGTCGCCACCCACTTCATGGAGCGTTACCAGACGGCAGGCCTCGTCGCCAATAGGTTTGGCCACTTGGCAATCCGCCAGAATTTCCCGCAGAATCTTCGCCCCGTTTTGGGCATGCGCGGCTTTGAAGACATCATAATCGTCAAAATCGGCACGGCGCACCTTTCGCGCTTCCACTGCCCTGTCAATATCAT
>JAPUGN010000095.1 GCA_027298165.1 Nitrospinota bacterium | reverse complement strand
TTTTTCGCCTCGGTGGCCTGCTCTTCGGTATGGATGCTTTCCCCGAGAAGGTCCACCGTACAAAGGAAACCTTGGTCGTAAAGAGATTTGATGTTTTTCAACGCCGTTTCCAGGTCCGCCCCTGCGATAAACCGTTTGGCAAAAGGATACAGAATTTTCATTTCAATTCACCCTGTGTTGGGGTGCGGATGGGGCCCATCCCAAGGGATGAGGGGAATGGGGTATGATGAAAAACCCAATATAAAACTGATACTTATAATATAAACGATCCGACGGGGCAGGGCAAAAGTTTAGACCGGCCCGGATAATTTTCATTTGGATTTAGGGGTCGGATTGGGTTAGAATCACCCCTTCCATTTTTTCGTTAGAGGAGTGCTATGAGTCTGCAATGCCTGATTGTCACCGCCCTGGTCATTCTTGCCGCATTGACACTGCTGTTTTATCTCGTCTCCAGCCAGAAACCCAATTGACCCTTTCTTCCCCCTCATAAAGCGGCTCGTCTATTCCCGGGCGTGGCACGCCACAAAAGCATTTCCGGCAAATTTCTTTTCCGGATACTCCGCCCGGCATTTCTTTCGCAAAGGCGAGCCCTCCGGTTCGCTCTGATAGATCGGGCACCTTGGATGAAAATGGCATCCCGTCGGTGGATTGAGCGGAGACGGCACATCCCCCACCACCGTCTCAAACGGTTTGCGTTCGCCCAGAGAAGGCACTGCCTTGAGCAGTGATTCGGTGTACGGGTGCTTCGGATTATTAAATAATTCTTTCGCCGTTGCGTATTCCACGATGCGCCCGAGATACATGATTGCCACCTCGTCGGAAATATACTGCACGACGTTCAGATTGTGCGTGATGAACAAGTAGGTCAGATTGCGTTTGGCCTGTAGTTCCCGTAACAGGTTGAGCACCTGCGCCTGCACGGAAACATCGAGGGCGCTGGTGGGTTCGTCGAGCACCATAAACTCCGGCTCCAGGATCAACGCCCGGGCGATGCTGATGCGTTGCCGTTGCCCGCCGGAAAACTCGTGCGGGTAGCGATCCACCACCGAGGAGTCCAATCCGACTTCACCGAGCACCTTTGAAATTTTCTCATTGGTTTCTGCCGGGTCCAATTCAGGAAAGTGGACCTGGAGACCCTCTCCGATGATTTCCCGCACACGCAGACGGGGAGACAGGGAACCGAAAGGATCCTGGAATACGATCTGCATATGGCGACGTATCTGTTTTAATTTATCGGTCGGTAAACTCATCACGTCCGTTTCCCCAAACAGCACCTTTCCTCGCACTTCCCGGTTGAGCCGTAGTATGGATTCCCCAAGCGTGGTTTTCCCGCATCCAGATTCCCCCACCAGCGCCACTGTCGAGCCTTTGATAATTTCCAAGTCGACGTCATCTACCGCCTTGATATAGTTGGCAATCTTGCGGAACACGCCTTTGCGTACCGGGAACCAGGTTTTTAATCCCTTCACGGTAATCAAAGGATCGCGGCCCATCCGTCTTTTGGGAGCAGGGATTTTGGGTTCCTCCTGCACCGCCGTTGGGGTCGCGCCGCCTTCGAACAGGTGACAGCGAACCGAGTGACCCTGCTCCACCCTATAAAATTTGCTGTCATGGGAGCGGCACACGTCCATGGTGTGTGCACACCGGTCGGCGAACAGGCAGCCTTCGCCGTAGTCGGTGGCGGGGGGCACCAGCCCGGGAATGGTGTTCAACAGATACGAGTCGTCGCCAGGTTTGGGAATGGACTCGAATAGCCGCCGGGTGTACGGATGCATCAGGTTTCCGAAAATCTGCTCCCGGCTGCCTTGCTCCACGATGCGTCCGGCGTACATGATGGACACATCGTCCGCCATTTGGTTGACGATGCCCATATCGTGCGTGATCAGGAGAATCGCCATGCCTGTTTCCTTTTGCAGATCCGCCATTAACCGCAGCACCTGCGCCTGGATCGTCACGTCCAGCGCCGTGGTTGGCTCGTCGGCGATCAGCAGTTGCGGCTCACAGGCCAGGGCCATGGCGATCATCACACGCTGCTTCATGCCGCCGGACAGTTGATGCGGAAAGTCGTCGATCCGTTTGTCCGGGTCGGGGATGCCGACGTGGTCCAACAACTCGATCGCCCGTTGGCGTGCCGGGCCCTTCTGCAACCTGCGGTGCTGGCGTAGAGGTTCTTCGAGCTGGTTGCCGATGCGGTACAGGGGGTTGAGCGATGTCATCGGTTCCTGGAAGATCATGGTGATGTCATTGCCGCGAATGGCGCGCAAGCCCTCTTCGGATAGTTCGGACAGAATTTTGTTGTTGAATGATATTTTCCCGGAAGGATGAAATCCATTTTCGGCAATCAGGCGCATGATGGAAAAGGCCGTCTGGGATTTACCGCATCCGGATTCCCCCACCAACGCTAAAGTTTTGCCCTGTTCCAGTTGGAAGGAGATGCCGTCCACTGCCTGGGCGACCTGGGTGAGTCCCACCCGGAAATAGGTTTTGAGATCATCAACTTCAAGCAACATTCAGTTTTCGGCCTTTCTTGGATCGAACGCGTTGCGGATGCCGTCGCCGACGAAGGTTAGCAGGGTCAGGGTCCCGGTGAGCAAAACAAAAGTGGGCAGTAAAATCCAGATGGCCTGCAGGTTCGATTTGCCCTGCGCCAAAAGTTCGCCGATGCTGGGGGCGGGACTCGGCACGCCGAGGTTCAAAAAGTCCAGGCTCACCAGCGCCAGGATGCCCGCCGTCACTTCAAACGGAAAAAAGGTAATGACCGGCGTCAGCGAATTGGGCAGGATGTGTTTGCCCATGATGCGGACATTGGAAACACCGAGGGCCTTGGCGGCCTTCACATACTCCAGGTTGCGTCCCTTCAGAAACTCGGCGCGGATATAGGCGGCCATGCCCATCCACGCGGTCAGACTCAGAATTACAAACAGGAGTGAGGCGGAGGGGGTAAGCATGGCGCTCAGAATAATCAGAATGTACAGGCGGGGAATGGAACCCCACATCTCCGTCAGTCGTTGCCCGATCAAATCGATCCATCCGCCGAAAAATCCCTGAATGCCGCCGAGCAGGCATCCGAGCAGAGTGCCCGACACCGCCAGCGACAGGCCGAAGATCATGGAAATTCGAAATCCGTAAATCAAACGCGCCAGCACGTCCCGGCCGCGGTCGTCGGTTCCCAGATAATGCCCGTCCTGCCACGAGGAAGGGATGGTGATACTCTTGTCGGAAGACAAAGTCTCGTAAGGAGCGGCGAGGACCACCCGGCCGGTGGTGGCGTGGCTGGGAATGTATTTATAGTCGTAGCGCACCGGCGGCCAGAGCATCCAGTAATCGCGGGCCGGGAGAGGGTTACCCTTCGATTCCGGACTCGCTTCTTTTTCGGGATCCGGTTGCGGCAATACGGAATCGTCTTCGTCAAAATCTCCGAAATCCAAGGAAAGCCCCGACTCTTCCGTCTCATCAAAATCGTTCAAATCCACCATCGATGCTGCATCGGGCGATTCGCCTTTGAGGATCCTTAAAAACCGTTGCGACTTGTAGTCGGGTTCCGAAATCAGCGGCCCGCCAAAATCCTGTTCATTATAGGTTACGACAATCGGGAAATATGGTTTGCCATCCACTACCAGCAGAATAGGGCGGACGTTGCATAGAAACTCAGTGGGCAGGGTGAGGAAAAAAACGAGCATCAGGGCCAACATGCTGTAGTGCGCCCGTTTGTCGCTCTTGAACTTTTGAAATTTGACCTGCAGTTCCTTGTTGAGTTTCATGGCCGTTATCCCTGCGACTCTTCAAATGAAATGCGGCGGTCGATGATTACGTAAGAGATGTCTGTCAGCAACTGTCCCACCAGATAGAGCAGGGCGAAGATGAACAGACTGCCCAGCACGATGGGATAATCTCTTTGAATGACTGCCTGGTACGACAACAGGCCAAGGCCGTCCAACGTAAAGATTTGTTCGATCAACAGCGATCCGGAAAAAAACATCGTCAGAAAAGCAATGGGGAACCCGGTGACCAGCGGGATCAGCGCGTTTTTAAGAATATGTTTATAGAGGATGGTGTTCTGCGTGAGGCCCTTGGCTTTCGCCGTCAATACGTATTGCTTGCGCATCTCTTCAATGATGGCGTTTTTGGTCAACATGGTCAGCGTGGCGAAACCGCCGATGATGTAACAGGTCAAGGGCGCCACCAGGTGATGCAGGTAATCGGTGAACCTGTGCCACAAGGTCCATTCGTCATAGCCGGGAGTGCCCACCGAGGTGAGCCCCGCGATGGGAATCAGATGGGCGATGGCCCGGTCGCCCGGCCCGAAAAATACGATGAGCAGGAGCCCCAACACAAATCCCGGCGTGCTGTAACCCAAAAGCACCACGACGCTGGTTCCGGTGTCGAATCGGGTGCCGCTTTTAACCGCCTTGGCGATTCCCAGGATGATGCAGATGGTATAGGTCATGAAAAAACTAATGACGCCCAGAGACGCCGAGACCGGCAGTTTTTCGATGATCAATTCCAGCACCGACTTGTTGCGGTAAAACGAGCTCCCGAATTTGAACATAAGGAACCCTTCCCAGTTGTCCCGGTTAAAAAACCGCTGGGTGAACGGTTGCTCGGGGTTCTTCGGCGTGTACCAGATAAAAGTGCGGAGGTAGCGTTCCCAGAGAGGCCGGTCGAGGTGGTAGATTTTTTTCAACTGCTCGAGGTATTTCGGGTCCATCTCCTGAGCTTTGAGACCTTGGGCAGCCGCTTGAGACCCGCCGCCGGCTTCACCCAGAACTCCGGAATGACCGCGCAGGAGGGATTTCATTTGATCGATCGGCCCTCCCGGCACGAACTGGATGATCACGAAGGTGATGGTCAGGATGCCGATCAGGGTGGGGAACATCAACAGGAGACGGCGGATGATATAGGTGATCATGGAAAAATCCTGATAAATGAATCCAAATACAGAAGTGGTGGCGCCATCAATTCACCGGCTCGCCGGCGGCGCGTGCGGTTTTCAATTTTTTGGCTTTGGCTTCGTCATACCACCACCATTGCAGAAAATGGACCAACCGGTTCGATGCCGATGGAATGACTTTCGGATGGGAAAATCTGTTCCAGTGCACCATGCGGTCGTACCCGATATACCAGTGCGGCACGATGTAAAACTGATGGGTCAGAATGCGATCCAACGCCTGAATGGCGTCCACCAGTTCCTTACGAGTTTTGGCCTTGACGATAATATCGGTCAGCTCGTCGATGGCGGGGTTTTCAATACCCATGTAATTGCGCGATCCTGGAACTTTTGCCGCCTCGCTGGTCCACATACTGCGTTGCTCGTTTCCCGGCGAACGGGATTGACCGAAACTGACCAAGGCCATGTCGAATTTGAATTCGCGGAGCCGTTCCTCGTATTGGGCCGCCTGGACCCGTTTTAATTTAAGTTGTGCGCCGATCTTTTTTAAATTGTTCTGAAAGGGTTCGATGATGCGTTCCCACTGCTGATTGAAATACAGGAATTCTATTTCCAACCGCTTGCCCTTTTTCTGGCGGATTCCGTCCGAGCCGCGTTTCCAGCCCTCCGAATCCAACAGTTTGTTGGCCAGAGCAAGGTTTTTGGCGATGGGGATGCCCTGTCCCGGGGCGCCCACCGGTTTGGTGAATACGGTTTTTGGGACGAACTTTTTACCGTGTTTTTTACTAAGGTTAAGTAATATTTCCTTAACTTTTCCTTGAGGTATGCCCTGAGCCTTCATTTCGGGGTTGTTGTCGAAATAGCAATCACTTCTCGTGTACTGGCTATAAAAAAGGTTTTGATTGCTCCATTCGAAGTCCATGACCAGGGCGAGAGCGGCGCGGACTTTGCGTGATTTGAAAAGGTCACGGCGCGTGTTCATGGCGAATCCCTGCATGCCCGACACCCGGGTGTGGGGCAACTCCTTGCGCAGATAGTATTTCATTTTGACGAAATCACCCTGGTAATCCAACGCCCAGTCACGCGAACTGCCGATCATGTTCAGGTCGTATTCGCCGCCCTTGAACGCTTCCCGCATGGCTACCGGATCGAGGTAGACCTTGACGGTGATCTCATCGAAATTGTAACGGCCCTGGTTGACGGTCAGGTCCTTGCCCCACCAATCGGGATTGCGCTGGTAGGTGATGTATTTGCTGAACTCGTATTTCTTCACCGTATAGGGACCGCTGCCCACGGCGTTATCGTCAAAATCCGATCCAAAGGTTTTTCCTTTCTGTCCGTAAACATGTTTGGGGAGGATGGACATCTGACCGACGATCAGGGGAAGTTCCTGGTTGTAGAAGGCGAAGGTGTATTTCACGCGATGGCTGTCCAGCTTTTCCGCGGATTGGATGTCCGCGAAATAATGTTTGTAAAAGGGGTGATACTCCGAGTCCTGGATAAGGTTGAACGAGAACACAAAATCATCCGCGGTTACCGGATGGCCGTCGGAAAATTTCGCGTTTTTGCGGATGTGGTAAATCATACTCAAGCGGTCATCCGCCAGTTCCGCTTTTTCAACCAGGTTGCCGTACTGGGAAAAAGGTTCGTTATCGTCCATGGAGCCGTCCATCGGGGTTTGAAATACCAGTAGGTCGACATAAGGGGCTGGGACACCCTTCAGGGACAGAGGATTCAGTTTGGTAAACGCGCCCAGTGTGTTCAGGGTCAGCCGGCCGCCCTTGGGTGCGTTGGGATGGGCGTAGCGGTAGGGTTGGCCAGGTTGGTATTTCAGGTCTTGCGGACCGTATAAAGAAAGCCCGTGCAAGGGTTTTCCCGCAAAACCGGGGGAGGCGGTCAATACCGCAAGGCCCATTAGCAGGCTGAGGAACCGCACAAGTTTTTTCATGGAAAATGCCTTTGAATTGATCCTATCCGGTGGATGGTGGCCGGAGACGGGTTGCAGGGTTTGCGGAAGCGGTCTGGAACATGAACCGTGATTGCCAAGTATTCAACTATAAATCAAAAGTTTGGCGATTCCAAGTGGCCAACCGGCGGGAAGACGGGTGGGCCTTATTCGGGAAATTCAGGATTCCATTGAGAACCTTCCAAGATTCTGATAACCTTTTGATATTGTTTGTCCATTTTAAACCATCCTTGGAACGAAAGAACCCACAGTGTGAATTCCAATAGCCGACCCCGCAAAACCCGGAAAATCAAAATCGG
>JAPUGN010000094.1 GCA_027298165.1 Nitrospinota bacterium | reverse complement strand
CCCTTGGGTGGCGCCACTCGACAGCGAGCGCAAAGCCTTTCTGAATCCGGAAACCAACCCTTTTTTCGACCACGCCGATGTGGAATATTATCTCGCGCTCGCCGGGAGTGGTGAAACTCTCGGGCGGATCGCCGCCGTGGTCGACCGCGACCACAACCAATTTCACAAAGAGAAAACCGGCTTCTTCGGAATGTTTGAATGCGTCAACGATCCGCAACCGGCCGCCCTTCTTCTGGACGCGGCGGAACGGTGGTGCCGGGACTGGGGAATGGACCGCATGCGAGGCCCCATGAATCTGTCCATCAATCACGAATGCGGCCTGCTGGTGGATAATTTTGACGACCCTCCCGTCCTTGGAATACCCTACAACCCACCCTATTACGCGGATCTATTCCACCAGTGGGGTCTGAAAAAAATAAAAGACCTGATTTCATTTCATATTCATCTGACGGATATCCCGGAATATCTCCAACGGGCGGTTCCATTAATCCAAAAACGCAATTGCTTTACCATTCGCAACTTCAAAGTGGAGCAATTTGAAAAGGAAATAGACGTTCTCTGGGAAATTTATAATTCCGCCTGGGAGACCAACTGGGGCTTTGTGCCCATGAATCGCAAAGAGTTCACCTTCACCGCCAGGGAAATGAAAACGGTTATGGACTCCCGGTTGTGTTACATCGCCGAGGTCGGCGGGGAACCTGCCGGTTTTGCGCTGACTTTGCCCGATTTCAACCAGGTCCTGAAAAACATGCGCGGAAAATTATTCCCATTCGGCTGGCTCAAGTTTATTCTGGGTAAAAGTCGGATCAACCGCCATCGCGTAATCACTCTGGGAGTCAAAAAGCAATACCAACGCCTGGGCATCGACGCCGTGTTTTATTTTAAAATTTACAAACAATTGCTGGAAATGAAAAAACCTAACGTTGACTCTTCCTGGGTTCTGGAAGACAACCAGGCGATGATCGGCCCCATCGAACGTATCGGGGGCGTTCCTTACAAACGGCATCGACTCTATGAACGAAACCTCACCCATTGACGGATCCACGGTGCTGGTGACGGGCGCCACTGGGTTCATCGGCGGTCATCTGGCGGACGCGTTGCTCATGCGCGGATGCCGGGTGCATTGCCTGGTCCGCGAAACCAGCAATCTGGAATGGCTCGACACCTCCCGCGTCATCCTGCACACGGGAGATCTCCACCAACCTCATACGTACAGGAACTGTTTCGCGGGGGTGGATTACGTGTTCCACTGCGCCGGCATCACCCGCGCCCGGAACCGCCATGAATATTTTCATAACAATGCCCGTGCCTGCATTCCTTTTTATCGAAGCTGTGTCGAACAGGGCGAACAGATTAAAGGGGTGGTGCATGTCAGCAGTCTGGCGGCGGTCGGCCCCACGCCTCCCGAGCAAAAAGTCGATGAAGACACTCCATGCCAACCGCTCACCTATTACGGTAAATCAAAACTGGCTGGAGAGGAAATTGCTTTGGATTATGCTTCAGAGCTTCCCATGGTGATTCTCCGCCCGCCGGTGGTGTATGGAGAGCGGGAGGTCAATTTCTTCACTTATTTAAAAGCCATCCGGTGGGGCCTCGCCATTAAAATCGGGACCGGGCACCGGATGCTGTCCCTGATTTACGTCAAGGACCTGGTCGACGCCATGATTCAGGCGGCCGCCGCCCCGGACCCGGAGCGCAATGTGTTTTTTATCACCGATGGCGATGCCTATTCCTGGGAGGACGTGGCACAGACCGCGATGAAGGCTCTGGGGGTCCGGGCACGCACCCTGATCATTCCGGTTTCGCTGATGGGGTGTGCCGCCCTGCTATCGGAGTTTTTCTCCAAAATGGCCAACCGCACCCCGCTGCTCGACCGGCAACGCATGATCGATCTTCGCCAGAGCTCATGGACCGCTTCTTCCGACCGGTTTTTCAATCATTATTCCTTTCATCCCCGGTTCAACCTGAGCCAGGGATTGAAGCAAACCTGCGTCTGGTATAAAGAACAGGGGTGGCTCTGAATGGCTACACAGCACCCGACCCATCGTATCCGTAAGGCCCTCACTGAACCCCTCGTCCGGTATGTACAGGAACCGGCCGCCCGGCCACTGGTCTACGCCTTCATGCAAACCCCCATCACCCCGAACCAAATCACCGTTCTGTCCGTCCTGTTGGCAATTTGGGCCGCGTACCTGTTCAGCCTGGGGGAGGCCCGGGCCCTAATTCAGGGGGGGATTATTTTTGAAATATCCCTTATTCTGGATAGTGTGGATGGAGAGCTCGCCCGGGCCAAGAACATGGCCAGCGAGTGGGGGCGCATCGTCGACGGAATCGGCGACTACGTATCCAGCATTGCGGTTCTCATCGGACTCATGATCGGAATACCCGAATCCCGGGGAGAACTGGTTGTGCTAGCCATCCTCATTTTTTTTAGAGGGATTACCTTTGACTATTTCAAGGAATACATGATGTGCCGGGTCACCTACGGATACGATGGGCCCGGGCGGGATATTCGCAAAACGGTGAACACCCTGACCCGTTCCCCCGCATTGATCCACAAGATTTATTTTAATTATTTACGACTCCAGCAATTGCTGTTTCGGGGCCGCTGGACCTCATTGAAACAATATGCGTCCACCGGCGAAGC
This sequence comes from Nitrospinota bacterium, assembly GCA_027298165.1. GTDB lineage: Bacteria > Nitrospinota > Nitrospinia > Nitrospinales > Nitrospinaceae > SZUA-226. The sequence goes on along the minus strand of JAPUGN010000094.1, from coordinate 6,121 downwards.
CGATCCGGGAGAGGACGTCTGGCAGGAGGAACAACGGCTGAATTATTACCGGGACAAACGGCCCCTGATCATTCTTTGGAAATGGAACGGGCCGGACCTGATTTTTTTTCTCATCGCCCTGTTTGCCTGTTTTTCAGTTTTGGAACAATCGATTCGCTGGCTCTCCGGGTTTATGCTCGTGCAGATGCTGGTAACGTTTACCCTTCATCATTATATGATTCGTCATGAAAAAAATTCTTAACTGGTGCTACTGCCATATCACCTCCAGGAAGCCCAGGCTGCTTGTGGTGTGCGCAGCCCTGTTGACGCTGGGCGCCATGTGGGTGGCTTCAGGATTGACCTACAGCCCGCGACTGGACAATCTCCTGCCGGAGGACATGCCGCTGGTCAAGGAATTCAACCGTGTGATCGACAAAACGGGGAACACTGGGCCGCTGGTGGTCGTGCTGGAGGGTTTGTCACAGAAACAAGCGCCGGAAGTCATTGACGATTTATCCGAACGGTTCCGCAATGTGACTGATGTTTATTTTGTCGACTCCCGCCTGCCAGTGAAATTTTTAAGAAACCGACAACTTCTGTTCGCCACCCAAAGCGACCTGAAGAAGCTCGAGAAAGTGGTCGAAGGCGCCATCGAGCATGCCCGGAGTTCCTTGACCGGATTCTTTGGAGCGGCTCAGGATACCTACAATCCTTCCCAGCTTCAGGATTTGTCCGGCCAGTACAAAATTTTTGAACCCCTGCAACCCTACTACAACGGAAAAAGCGGGAAGAAGTATTACATCTTCATTCAACCGCGCGGAACGGCTTCCAATACCGGTTTCACCAAGAACTTTGTGCGTGAGGTCAAAAGCCAGATTGATCAATCCAGAATTCAAAAGGAATTCCCCAATTTGAAGATCCAACTCACCGGCTCCATGATCACCCGGTTGGAGGAAAACCGGATGATCCTCAGCGATCTCAAGCGGTCCGCGGTGGTGGCGATGGTCCTGGTGGTTTTCATCCTCGCCATGTACACCAAGTCGTTTCTGTCCATTGCCCTTTTGTTGATCCCATGAACGACCTCTCTCAGCATAACGTTTGCGCTCACGCGCCTGATCATCGGCCACGTCAACATTATTTCCGGTTTCCTGATTGCGATCCTGACCGGGCTGGGCATTAATTACGGAATCCATTTATACATCCGGTTCAAGCAGGAACTGCGAAAAGGCAAGACCACCCCGGAAGCGGCGGAACTGGTCGCCACCCAGGTCGGCCGGTCCGGCTTCACGGCCATGGCCACCACCATCAGCGTATTTTCCTTGCTTATATTTTCCGATTTCCGGGGATTCTCCGAATTCGGCACAATCGCCACCATTGGGATCATCTGCTCGTTCCTCAGTTATTTCTTTCTGCTTCCCGCACTGATTTTATGCGGCGATGAAATCAATTGGCTGCGGAAACCAAGGCCCAGGATGTTCCTCTTAAGAGTGTCTGATATATACAGCCGGACTCCCTTCTTTCCGGCGGCGATGTTTGTTGTGCTTCTGATGTCCAGCCTGTTCCTTCTGCCCAAAATCGAATTCGAACACGATTTCAGGAATCTCCGGGGGCCTTCTCCCGCCGCTGATATTGAGGGGGAAACCATGAAGGATTTTGGATACTCCTTTTCTCCGACAGTGATCATGACTCCCAATAAGGAGGACCTGTTTCAGATCCACCAGGCCCTGCAAGCGATCAAGGACAAATACGGGGACCAATCCACCATCGGTATCCATCACTCTCTGAACCTGTTCAGCCTCAGGGAATATAAAAACAAAAAGGCAATTCTGAACCGCATCCGGGACAAACTGGCCAAGGACCGCGACATCATCGAGATTTCCATGGGGACGCGCCGCTATGGAATTCTCCGGCGACTGGTGGAAATCGGCCCGTTCGACGAAAAACAGATTCCCGATAATCTGATAAAGCGTTTTATGGCGGAGGATCAATATCTGGTCCTGATCTTTTCTCCAGCCGATAAAAACTTTTTTGATGTGAGAAATATTTATCAACTCAGAAAGGAGATGCAGGAGCTGAAAGCCCAGCTGGCGGAAAGCCGGATCACGGTATCCGTATTAAACGAAAACCTGTTGGCCGCCGCCATTATGGACCTGGTCCAGGAAAAAGGACCGCAAACTCTGGGCCTCGCCATGGGGCTGGTATTCCTTATCCTGCTCTGGGATTTTCGAAGCCCCAGGCTCGCCTTTAAAACCTTTCTGCCGCTGTTCACAGGCCTGGCCCTGACTGGCGCGATGATGTCCGTTTTTCACATCAAATTGAATTTCATCAACATGGTCATGCTTCCTTCCATCGTCGGCATCATGATCGACCATTGCGTCTATCTGGGTCACCACATCCTGGATTACTCCCGCTATCAAACCATCAAATCAGTCAAGGAAACCGGGAGCGCCATTATCCTTTCGGCCATGACGACCCTGGCGGGATATGCCAGCCTGAATATAGCCCACCACGCCGGGGTGCAATCCATCGCCCACGTCGTGGAACTGGGAATTATCATCTGTACGTTCTGCGCCTTGTTCATGCTCCCGGTCCTGTTTGAAATGGGAGCCCACAAGTCTCCGGCCTATCGCGCGTACAAGGGGCTGGACCAGGAAAAATAATGGGTCCGCAATCAGGTTTTTCTTTTGCGAATGAGGTTGTTTCATGAATGACGGTTCCCCATTTAAAGCCGCTCCCATCGCCCAAATCGCCGCCCGCCTGGGGCTGAAGGAAACCGACTGGTTACCCTACGGCACGACCAAGGCCAAGATCAGGCTGGAAGTTCTTAAAAAGCATCCGCCACGCGGAAAACTGATACTGGTCTCCGCCATCACCCCGACACCGGCGGGCGAAGGCAAAACCACCACGACCATCGGACTGGGACAGGCCCTCGCGTATCTGGGGCAATCCGTCGCCATTGCCCTGCGTGAACCGTCCCTGGGGCCCTGCATGGGAATGAAAGGCGGCGCTACCGGCGGCGGACTGAGCCAGGTGCATCCCGCGGAAGAAATCAATCTCCACTTCACCGGAGATTTCCACGCCATCACCTCCGCCCACAATCTGCTGGCGGCGCTCCTCGACAACCGAATCTATCGCGAGGAAGAGGTCGCGATTGATCCCAGACGCATTACCTGGAAGCGTGTGACAGACATGAACGACCGTGCCCTGCGGGATATCATCATCGGATTGGGCGGCGTGTTGCAGGGCGTGCCCCGCGAATCGGGGTTCGATATCACCGCCGCCTCAGAAATCATGGCCATCCTTTGCCTGGCGAAGGATTACCATGATTTAAAAACCCGCCTCGGGCGCATCCTCGTCGCATTCACGTATAAAGGCGAACCGGTCACCGCCGAATCGTTGAAAGCCACCGGCGCACTGACCGCCCTCCTGAAAGATGCGCTCATGCCCAACTTGGTGCAGACCACCGAGGGCGTGCCGGCATTCATCCACGGCGGACCTTTCGCCAACATCGCGCACGGGTGCAACTCAGTGATCGCCACCCAAATGGCGCTGGGGTTAGCCGACTGGGTGATCACCGAAGCTGGATTCGGATTCGACCTGGGCGCGGAAAAGTTCTTCGACATCAAATGCCAGAGCGCGGGACTGGACACCGCCGCGGTGGTGCTAGTCGTCACCTGCCGGGCGCTCAAGATGCACGGCGGCGTCTCCAAAGACAACCTCACTGAAAAAAATACCGAAGCACTGCAGAAGGGCATGGCCAACCTCGACAAACATGTCGAGAACATCCACAAGTTCTGCGAGCCGCCGGTGGTCTGCCTGAATCGGTTTGCCACCGACCACGATGAGGAAATCGAACTGATCCGCGACCACTGCCGCAATAAATTACACGTGCCGTTCGCCGTGAGTCGGCATTATGAAGCCGGCGGCCCCGGCGGAGAAGAACTCGCCCAGGCGGTGATGAAACACGCGGAGAAGGTTTCGAGCCCGTTCCACCCGCTTTACGATTGGCAGGAGGACGTCAAAACCAAAATTTGGAAAGTGGCGAACGGCATGTACGGCGCGGAGAAAATCGTGTACACCAAAAAGGCGGAGCGGGATTTGAAAACCATCGAACAACTGGGTTACGACAAACTCCCGGTGTGCATCGCCAAAACCCCGCAGTCGCTTTCGGACGATCCCAAACTGCTGGGACGGCCCATGGGATTCGCCGTCACCGTGCGCGAAATCGTAATCTGCGCGGGAGCGGGATTCCTCGTGCCCATCACCGGCGACATCATGCGCCTGCCCGGCCTCTCCAAAAAACCGCAGGCAGAGAATATCGACGTAGTCGACGGCAACATTACCGGTGTGCAATAAACCGGACTCCTACGAAAAATCTATTCGTAGTACGACGCGCCACAGTTGGGCATCTCGTAGATTGCCACTTTTTTGATGCGGACACCATCGTTGTTGAGATCGGCGCTCAGCTTTTTGTACAGCCAGCGGGCGATGTTTTCGGCAGACGGGTTGTCCTTGTCGAAGGGCGGGACCTCGTTGATGTTCTTGTAATCGAGAAGAGACAGGCAGGATTCGACTTTTTCCTTGAGCTTGATGAAATCGATGCCAACGCCGATCGCGTTGAGCTCCTGCGCCTCGGCGGTAACGGACGCGGTCCAGTTATGGCCGTGCAGGTTTTCAAACTGGCCGTCGTGCCCTTTCAACCGGTGCGCCGCAGAAAATTGAGTTGTAACGTATACTTCATACATAATCAGGTTCCTTTTAAAACGGTGGTTATACTTTCATGGGCCGCGGTCATCATGGCGGCGATCTGGTCCGGCTCGATCACCAGAGGCGGAATAAAATAGACCACGTTCCCCAGAGGACGCAGATAGACTTCGCGTTTCAATCCTTCAAGGAAAATCCGGTACCCCACCCGTTGATCGATGGGAAATGCCTCCAGGGTGTCACGGTTTTTCACCAACTCCACCGCCGCGATCATTCCGGTCTGGCGAAACTCTCCGCACCACGGCAGATCGCGCAGGCGTTCGCCCTCCTTATGCATCGCTTTTATTTTCGGTTCCAGGCGGTCCATGAATCCAGGCTCGGTCAACAGGTCGAGCGTGGCATTGGCGGCGGCGCAGGCCAGCGGGTTGGCCGAATAGCTGTGGCTGTGGATGAAAAGCTTGAATGACTCGTAATCGTCATAAAACGCCTGATAAATATCATCGGTGGTCAACGTCGCCGCCAGCGGCAGATAACCCGAAGTGATGCCCTTCGACAAACACAGGAAGGTGGGATTCAGCCCATGATGCTCCGAGACGAAGAGGGAACCGGTGCGCCCGAAACCCACCGCCACCTCGTCATAAATGACATGGACGCCGGAAGCCCGGCAGGCGTCCTCCAGGTTTTTCAAATACACCGGGGGATACATTTTCATTCCCGCCGCCCCCTGCACCAGCGGTTCGACGATCACCCCGGCGACGGACTCCCGGTTTTTCTCCAGCGTCTGTGCCATCGGTTCAAAACATTCCGCGTGGCAGGATTCGCGCTGCAACCCGAACGGACAGTGCAGACAGTCCGGCCCCTCCACTTCCAAATTGTGCGTCAGTACCTTTTCAAATTTTCCGCGGAACAGACCAATCCCACACACCGAGAGGGCTCCCAGGGTCTCACCATGGTAGCCGCCTTTCAGATAAATGAATTTCGTCTTTTGAGGCTTCCCGGTCTGCAACCAGTACTGCAAGCTCATCTTCAACGCCACTTCCACGGAGGTGGTGCCGTTGTCGGAAAAAAACACCTTGGTGAGTTCGGGGGATGAAAGCTTAACCAGGGTTTCCGCGAGGTCGATGGCGGGTGGGTGCGTCACCCCGGCGAACATGACGTGCGCCATTTTGTCCAGTTGCTCCCGGATGGCGCCTTTGATGCGCGGATGATTGTGCCCGAACAGGTTGACCCACCAGGATGAAATCACGTCCATATAGCGTCGTCCCTCCCGATCATACAAATAAATCCCTTCGGCCCGGTCGATCAAACGCGGCGGCACCTCTTCATAATCCTTCATCTGGGTGCAGGGGTGCCAGACGTGATGAAAATCCCGCACCAGATCTTCGTCTTGTTTGCGGGTCACAAATGCCTGAGGCGGATTCGCCATAGGATTCCAACG
>JAPUGN010000093.1 GCA_027298165.1 Nitrospinota bacterium | reverse complement strand
CATTCAACCCGGCGCTCCCCTGTTGCATTTAATTTCCGGGGAACCCCCTTCCCTTCGGATATCCCTTTCAACCCCTGACACGGTTTGGCCATGACCCGGTTCCTGAAACCCTTGTTCCTGATCGTCGGCGTGCTTCTGTTTATCTGGGCGGTGCGTTCGGTGGAGGTGACCGAAGTCAGCGGCCTTTTGAGCCACATAGGCGCGGGATTTTTTCTGGTGGTGACGGCTTACGGGCTGGTGGCCGGGTTCGATGCGCTTTCCTGGAAATACGCCTTCAAACCGGAAGAAGCCGGTAAGATTCATCTCTTTCCCCTTCTCCGTATTCGAACCATCGGCGAGGCGTTCAATGCCATCACACCGTTGGGAACCCTCGGCGGCGAACCGGTCAAAGCCCACCTCTTGAAAGAGCAATACGGTTTGACCTACAAACAAAGTGCCGCTTCGCAGGTGGTGGCGCGGACCACCCTGATGGTGTCGCTGGTCCTGTTCATGATTCCCGGCATCGTGTTCCTGTTCATGGGCAACGATGGTTCCGAGGCCTTCAAGGTCTCCAGCCTGACCGGACTGATCACCTTTTCCATTCTCATATTTTTATTCCTGTTGTTTCAGGTCACCGGCACTCTGAGCCGGATTGCCCACGGATTCAACCGTCTGTTCCCCGCAAAAACCCCGCGCGCGTCGCTGGAGCATCTCGTCGCACTGTGCGGTATGATGTCCGGCTACTACCGTGAGCATCGGGGTTTATTTCTGAAATCGGTCGTGTACGGATTCCTCGGATGGGCGGCGGGTATTGTGGAGCTTTATGTCACACTCTATTACCTGGGGACGCCTCTGGCCCTCAGGGAGTTGTGGATCATTGAATCCCTTCTGCAATTGGTCCGGATGGGAAGTTTTTTCATCCCTCTCAGCCTGGGAGCCCAGGAAGGCGGGTTGATCGTCATCTTCGTGGCTATGGGAATGGCCGGCCCGCTGGGTCTGGCGGTGTCTTTAGTGCGGCGCATCCGCGAGTTGATCTGGATTGGTTTGGGATTGCTGTTGGGATGGGGCAAAGCTTCCGGGGGTCAAAAGGAAACGGGGAACCTCTGAGAATTTTTTCTGGGAAACGAGAACCTTTAATTACAGGACATCACGGCGCACGCCACGGTCCCCTCGTCGCCCCCAGGGGTTGCGTTTCAAGGAATCGGTGAACACGTCGTTCTGCTGAACCAAGCCGTCATGAGGAGTGCGAATGGTTCCAATTCGCTTTTCCTTTAACTCATTGATGGCATCTTCGATCATCTTTTCTTCTTCACTCTTGGGTCTGTCCTTGGGCTTGGGCTTGCCCTGAGGTGCAGGGGCCTGAGCGGTCTGGGTTTGCGCCGCCGGTTTCGAAGAGCCGGAAGCCGGGGTGGCGGTAGATTCACTCGGAGCTGCGGCCTGCGGATGGGATCCTCCCAATTGGGCGGTGATATCTGCTTCGGTCGAGGCCGGAGCGTCTCCCGCATCGAGCTCGGTATCAGGCTTAGCGTCTTCGCCTTCCACCTGGGCGGCCGGGTCTTTAGATGCCTCTTCGGCTTCCTTCATGGAGGTTTTGAAATTTTTGATACTGCGACCGAAGGCACTCCCGATTTCCGGAAGTTTGCCCGCTCCAAAGATAATCATGATAATGACCAATATGACCATTAATTCTGGAAAGCCGATACCCATCATAACTTCTGTCTCCGTTTGGTGTTAAAACCCTGCCCTTCAGGAATGCGAGCATTATAACACAACCCTCTCGTTCCCTTGGGAAAACCCGGCCGGGCCAGATTTAATTTAAATAATATTATTACTTTCAAATGGTTATATCTAAAACCTTCGGGCTTCAGGCGAGCTTAATAAAAAACGGGAAGCCGGCTCTACCCCGGCTTCCCGTCGCTGGCTCTATACGAAATGTTCGGTTATTTTCCGAGATGGCCGTTTAAAATGGGCGAATCCAAGACCGCCTTGTTGCCGCCGGCGTGTTTTTTGGCCGCTTTAAAATGCATGGTGGCTTCGCCGTGCCGTCCCAGTTTATCCAGGCAAATGGCTTCGTTGAAATGCGTTTGAGCGATAGTCGAATTCGCCTTGGACGCCGCTTGGAAATGCTTCAAGGCCACGTCATAGTGTCCCTGGCCCCTGTGATCGATTCCTTCTTTATTATGTTTCACCGCCCCGGCGTCGGAACCTGCGGGTAACGACATAGGGCCCTCCCCCGCGAAGGCCGAAACTGGAAGCGCGAGCAAACCAAAAGCCACCAAAACCAGCATTAACTTTTTCATTGGGTTTTCCTCACAAAAGGGTTAAAGAAGTTATATAGATAGATGAAACTATCATTTTTTATGCTCAAAAAATACATTTTTCTTAAACCTTTTTAAACCGGGAAACGCTGGCGGCACTCATTTAAAAGGCCGAATCGCGCCATCACCCGTATAGGGCTCGCTTTAGCTTGCGATATTCCAACAGAAAGACCTCATCTTCTCCCATCAAACAATTAGAGTCAATAATTTTATAGAGTTAAGGACTTGAACGTACGCCAGAAATTCAATAAACTGAGGGCTATTGATTGCATGTCGTATCAGCTCCGGAAATCCCCAATCCATGGAAATTGAAGAGTTAGTCAAAAAAAATCTGATCAACGGCGATACGCTGGACCTCGAAAAATCCCAGGTCGGCGATGCGGGTGCCCGGGCTCTGGCTCAAATGGAAATTCTGGCTCAAGTCACTCGTCTGGAGCTGGGCGATAACGAAATTGGAGATGATGGAGTGGCCGCCCTGATGGCAAGTCCCCACATCAACAATGTCAAAATTCTGAATTTGAAATCCAACCAGATCTCCGGGCAAGGAGCGCAGGCCATCGCTAACTCGCCCCACTTGATCAGCCTCGAACAGTTGATCCTTAAATTCAATAAAATAGGTGAGGAAGGCGCACGGCACTTGGCGGCGTCTGAGCATTTTCCCAAACTGAAAACCCTGGACCTGTTTCGCAACCATATGGGTGACGAAGGCGTGTCCGCCATTAAGAAATCCCGGTTTTTCAAAAACCTCAGCCGGGTGCGCCTGGATTGAATCCTCGTCGCCAACCCACCCTATGGACTGAATTATAAAATGAATCTAACCCAGGAATTTCCCCGAAGCCCCAAGGAACAAATGGCCGGCCTGGTGCACATTCCGCGAATGAAGGATAAAGCCCGAGCTGCCCGGGACAACACATTAGGAGAATATATCTATCCCTGTCCTCTGGACGAAATCATGCTGGAGTTTTTGGATGTGGATTCGGAAACCTTCCAGCACCGTGCCTGCGACGACACGGAAGAAACTTTGGCCGCCTGGGTGGCCGGTCAATGCCGCCACCGCTCGCAAGAGGAGAAGATTACGGTGAACGGGACCCTTCTAAACCGCCAGCCGGACAATCCGAAAAAGTGGGAATCCTTTTACGAAACCCGGGACAAGTTGAACCCTTCACGGAAAGACATCACCACCTGGGTGGATTTGATCGACTTGGAGGAAGGACGCACCTGAACACCGCTGACACTCGACTGCCTCTTGACGCATTTCTAAATGATTTATGAAAAATATTCTTAGAAACCAAATAATAAACAGAAACCCCAACCGGGAAAACGCTCCACGGACTTGGAAGACCGTTTTGTGGAAAATCACGTTTTGGGGTTTTCTGACTTGCTTGCTCCTGGGTTTCACGGGAGCCGGCATTCTATATTTTAAATACTCCGACGGCCTGCCGGACGTCCGCGCCTTAAAAAATTATCAACCCAATATCATCACCAAAGTGTATTCCGATCAGGATGAGCTGATCGCCGAGTTTTTTATCGAAAAGCGCATCCTGGTGCCCTTCGATGCAATCCCCCTGCGCTTGAAACAGGCCACCCTGGCGGTGGAAGATTCCGGTTTTTATTATCATCCGGGTGTTGATCCGAAGGCCATCATCCGCGCCTCCATTGCCAATTTCAAAGCGGGACATGTGGTGGAAGGCGCCAGCACGATCACCCAACAGTTGACCAAAATTCTCTATCTCTCCCCGCAAAAGAAGTTGGAGCGAAAAATCCGGGAAGCCATTCTGGCGATCCGCATCGAATTGATTTTCACTAAGGATGAAATTTTCGAGATGTACCTCAATCAGATTTATTACGGTCACGGCAGTTACGGGGTGGGTGCGGCGAGCCGTACTTATTTCGGAAAAGAGCTGAAGGACCTGACAATCGCTGAATGCGCCATGATCGCCTCATTGCCCAAGGCGCCCACGCATTATTCGCCCTACAACAATCTCGACAAAGCGCTCAAGCGGCGGGACCATGCCCTGCGCCGGATGAAGCATGACGGCTTCATTACTAAAGAAGAATACGAAGCCGCGCTGACGGAACCGCTCGAGCTGGGAGGGGTCAAGGGCATGCTCAACAAGGCGCCCTACTTTGTAGAATATATCCGCCAATTCATTCAGAAAAATTATGGCAGTCAGAAGCTCTACCGGGACGGGATGAAAATTTTCACCACCCTGAACCTGGACAACCAAATCTCCGCCGATCGGGCGGTGAAGATGGGTCTCCGCCGAGCAGACAAACGTTACGGATACCGCGGACCGTTGGGCCAAATCGACCTCAATCAGGACCTGGAAGTTCTGAATACCCTGCTGATGGAACTCAACAAACGGCCGACAGATCGCAACCCTAGGACTAGAGAGCCGGATGAGACGGCGGTCGATGCCCAAGTCGCCACTGCCGATCCCAACCAGGCGACGGCGGAACCCCTTGTTGTGGCCACAGACCCCGTTGATCTTCTTCCACCCATACTTTTCAGGGAAGGGGATCTGGTCAAGGGCATCGTCGCTCAAATCAAAGATGAAGAGGCCATCGTCTATCTGGGCGGCCCCCAGGGCACGATCCGTCTCGAAAATATGGACTGGGCCCGCCAACCCAACCCCAAGCTGGATGGGAAATACCACCAGATCACCTATCCCCGCGAGGCACTATCCAAGGGGGATATTATCGAGGTCAAGGTGCTGTCGGCTCTGGATGGAGGCGGGTGGGACCTGGCGCTCGAGCAGGAACCCGAAGCAGAAGCGGGCCTGATCAGCATCGAACCCGGCACCGGATATATCAAGGCCATGGTAGGCGGTTACGATTTCAAGAAGAGCCAGTTCAACCGCGCCACCCAGGCGGTGCGCCAGCCGGGCTCAGCGTTCAAGCCCATCATCTTTGCGACCGCGATACAGGATGGCTATACCCCCGCCAGCATCATTATCGATTCGCCGGTCATCTTCAAGGAAAAGGAAGACACCTTTGACAAATGGAAACCGGTCAACTTTGAAAAGAAATTTTACGGTCCCACATCCGTCCGAACAGCGCTGTCCCATTCCCGCAATGTGGTCACCATCAAGTTGCTGCAAAACACCGGCGTACCCAAAGCCATCCAAATGGCCCGCCGCCTGGGAATCACCACCGACATGTCCAACAACCTGTCCATTGCGCTGGGTTCCTCCGGAGTGACGTTGTACGAACTGGTTTCGGCCTACTCCATTTTTGCCAATCAGGGGGTGCGTATCGCGCCGGTCCCCATCCGCATCATCAAGGACCGCAATGATGAAATTCTTTTTACCTACGAACCCATGGGCGAGCCTGTTCTTTCGCCGGGCGTCGCGTATACGATCACCAGCATGATGGAGAGCGTGGTCCGGCATGGCACCGCGCACGTCATCACCGAAACCCTGCACCGCCCCATCGCCGGGAAAACCGGTACCACCAACGACTACAACGATGCCTGGTTCATCGGATTTTCCCCCGAGTTGGTCACCGGCGTCTGGGTGGGAAAAGATATGGACGAATCGCTGGGGGTCAATGAAACCGGCACACGCACCGCAATACCGATCTGGACCCAGTTTATGGAGGAGGCATTGAAAAACCTGCCGGTCAAGAGTTTTCCGATACCCAACGACGTCACCTATATCAAAATCAATCCGGAAACCGGGCAAGAAACTGACTTTGACGATCCGAATGGACGGTTTGAAGTCTTTCTGAACGAAAATCTGCCCGACGGCAGTGGGGTGGGAGTCAACTCTCTTTGGGAAGATACTTTTTAGAAATTTCTATTCTTCTTCCGGTTCCGGCAGGATCTCGGCGGATTCCGGGACCTGCTCCGCAATCTCCCCATCCTTCACCGTCAGCTTGACCAACGTTTTATCGGAGTCGCCGGAAGGCATCAGGGTGGTGTCCCCGGACACTCCGGGGAAATCCTTAAGGGAACGCAATCCGTTCAAAACATCGAGGCGATTGAACACTCTCTCCCGGATCAGTTTCACGAAAATATTCGCGGCATCGTAGGATTGCGCCGAATGAATGGTCGGGTTCTGGCCGAAGGTGGAAAGAAACATATCAACAAACTTCACGGTTCGTTCATTTTCAGAGTTGACATAAAACCCGTCCACGAATAAAACCGTTTTCAGATAGTTGCGGGCGCTTTCAACCAGTTCGCGGGAGTTCCAGCCGTTGCCGCCCATCAACAGAATCTCCTCAATATTATAAAACACCAGCTGGGGAACGATGAGACGAATTTTATCGTAATATCCGGGAATGAAAATGGCATCGTAATTCAATTCAAGGGCAACTTTCAGGGCTTCCACTTTATCATCGGCATACAGCCCGCCTTCCACCAGCGGACGTGACTTGATCCCCTTGTCATTCATCGGTGGGGGCTGGGTGCCTCGTTTGATGTGCCGCTGGATACGGGCTTTCAAACGGTCGTCGCCTACTCCACCGATTTTCTGAATCTGTTTTCTGAAATCCGTTTGCTTCCGGTCATAAGGGACCGATTCGACAATATGCCCACCGGCGGACCGGATTTCCTGCTCGAAAACCTGCCGCATGGTTTCCCCGTAAAATTCGGTGGGATAGAGCACGACAAACCGGTACAGGTTTAAATCGTTGATCGCATGCCGCGCCAGAAATCGGGCCTGCAATTCTTTGGTCAGTGCGTTTCTGAAAATGTAGGCGCTTTTATCGGCCAATCCGGGAGTCGAAGCGGTGGGGGTTAATATCGGCAGTTGGTATTTCTCCAAAATCGGAATCACATCCTCCACATCTTGAGTCAGCATCGGTCCGATGATACCGATGACATTCGGGTCCTGAGCCAACTCCTCCACCACCTGAACCACATCCCGGCCCAGGCCGGAATCCTTGATCACCATTTCCAGCCGGCTTTTATCCCGAGTGGCCAGTTGATTGACCGCAAGTTGAATGCCCTGCAACACCCGTTGGCCGATCATCGCCCGTTTCCCGGACAAGGGCAGGACCACACCAACGCGCATGACTCGGGTCGAGTCGGTTTTCAGGCGGACCAGCAACTTCTCATAATGCATTCTCATTTCATGATCCGGGAACCGAAAAATGAACTCCTCCAAGTTGGTTTGATAATTTCCCAGATCGCGTTCGACACGGTAAATCGATATCAACCGATGCAAAATCAAATCTGCCGGAAAGCGGGACCCCAGAGTCCGGGTTAGCGAGACCAGTTGCTTATAGGTCAACTTGTCTTTAACCAGGGTTTCGATGTAACGGATGGCCTCTTGTTTGATTTCCGGGAAGGGACTTTTATCGATGATCTGTTGGAATTTTTTAAACGCTTTTTCGAGTTCCAACTGCTGATCGTCAATGTAACCCAGGTAGACAAATGCCTGCCACTTCTGCATCGGATCAGGATGGGCCCGAACCACCTGCCGGAACAGTTTTTCGGCTTCCGGGTACCGCTTCAACTCGAAGTAGCACCGGCCCATATCCAATTGGACGCGATACACCAGCGTTGAATCGGAAAACTTTTCCAGAAAATACTCATAGTGCCTCAGAGCTGAGAGGTAGGATCTATTCTTGAAATCCACCTGCCCCAATCGCATGGCGGCTTTGGCGGCACGGGAGTCGAGGGAAAAGGCCCTTAGAAAATCTTCATAGGCGGCGCGGGCCGGCATCAGCTGGTTTTCGTGAAATAAGGTTTCAGCCTTGGCAAACAGGGTGTCGGCACCCCGGCGGGATTCAAAATCCTGGCTCCACGTAGAAGTTCCCGCAACCAGCCACAAAGAAAATATCGCCGAAAAGAAACTTATATGGAAAGAAGTTCGCATGGTTCTGGGCCGTGGGGATCGGCTCATTCATTGCCCTCTGATTTGGCATTGATGTTGTGCTTTTTGACTCGGTAGCGCATGGAGCGAAAACTCAGGTTCAGAAGTTTGGCGGCCTTGTTGATCATACCGTCGGTTTTGCTCAAAGCTCCCAGCAGCATGTTCTTTTCGATGTTGTCCAACGTCTGTTCCAGATCAACAGGACCCTCGTCCTTAATGGCGGGGATAATGTTGTCCGCGGGCGAAGGCGCCTGAAAAATTTCTTCCGGCAGGTTGGAAACGCAGATCATATTACCCGTTCCCAGCACCACGGCCCGTTCGATGGTATTTTCCAATTCGCGGATATTGCCGGGCCATTCATAATTCTCTAAGCATTTCAGCGCATCAGGTTCGATTCCCTGAATTTTATCTTCCTTGTCATGCTGTTCATTGTACTTATCGATGAAGTGCTGGACCAACATTGGAACGTCCTCATTGCGAGTGCGCAGGGGCGGCAGTTCGATGTAGATGACTTTGAGGCGGTAATACAAATCCTCCCGGAAGACTTTCTGTTTGACGCCCTCGGCCAGGTCCCGGTTGCTGGCGGCAATGATGCGCAAATCCACCTTGATCGGCTTGGTGCCGCCGACCCGGGTCAATTCTCTCTCCTGCAAAACCCGCAGGAGTTTCACCTGGATCGAATGCGGGGCATCGTACACCTCATCCAGGAAAAACGTTCCTTTGTTGGCCGCTTCCATCAGCCCGATCTTGGTGGAATCGGCACTGGTAAAGGCGCCCTTTTCATGGCCGAACAGTTCGCTTTCCAGCAGGTTTTCCGGCATGGCCCCGCAATTGATCGAAATGAACGGGTAGTTCTTCCGGGAACTATTGTAGTGAAGCGCCTTGGCGACCAGCTCCTTGCCGGTGCCGCTTTCACCGCCGATCAGGACCGTAGCGTTGCTGTTGCTGACCTTCTCGACATACTCGAACACCTTTTTCATGCCCTCGCTTTTGCCGATGATGTTATCAAAATGGAATTTGTCCTTGAGAGCGGATTTAAGATAGGTGTTTTCTACGGCCAGTTGTTTTTTTTCGGAGGCGTTGCGGATGACGAGCTTGAAATCGTCCATGTTGAAAGGCTTGGTAATATAATCGTAAGCGCCCTTCTTCATGGTTTCCACGGCGGTTTCGGCGGAGGCATAACCCGTCATCATGATCACCGGCGTCTCCGGACGAACGCGGTTGACGGCGTCCAGCACATCGATGCCGTTTGAACGGGGCATGTTGATGTCGGTGATCACGACGTCATAATTGCTGCCCTCGACCATCTCCACGGCCACTTCGCCGTTACGGGCGGTCTCCACTTCGTA
>JAPUGN010000092.1 GCA_027298165.1 Nitrospinota bacterium | reverse complement strand
GACACAAAGGGTTTGGTCTGGCGCAGGCTGCGGTCATGGATGAGATGCGCAAATAACTCCTTGCCGGTACCGCTGTCTCCGGTGAGCAGGATCGCCGCCTTGGAATTGGAAACCTTTTCCGCCTGGGCAATGCATTTTCGGATGGCCTGGCTCTCGCCGACAATGGTGTAGCGCTGGCGGTATTTCTCCTGGAGCCGGTCGAATTCCTCCCCGAGAATTTCGTTGCTGCGGCTGACCTCGAAAAACATGGCCATCATTTTAGAAAAACGTTCCAGCAGCTCCAGGTCCTGCTCGGAATAAATGCTGTCATCCTGCTTGTCCAGAAACTGAACCACGCCAATGATCACACCTTTCAAAATCAGGGGAAGACTGGCGATTGATATCACATTCAGGTCGGTCATTTCGCTGACTTTGCTGAACCAGCGTTTGTCGTTTTGCACATCATTGGATACAATAGCCTCCCCGGTTTCGGCCACGAGCCCCGCCAGGCCGACGCCCTGGGGAATCTCCACCAGTTTCAACTGGCCCGTCCCCTTGCCGGACGCCTGGTAAAACTGGAGTTTGTTGGCCTTTTCATCCAAAAGGAGCAGGGAGGCATGGCGGGAGCCTACGCTGAATTGGGCGGTTTCCAACACGATGTTCAACAGTTCGTCCACATTCTTGAACGTGGTTTTGAACAGTGATGAAATTTTTCTCAGGGTCAGAATGTTGGCGTATTGATTGATTTGCTTCATAATTCCAGGTTGATCAAACGGTGAAACCTTTGAAATTCACACAAGTGGTTTAAAAAAGATACGTATTCGCCCATGGCAGTGGTCGATGGAAACAGTCAAAATTATTGAAAAAAGGTGCTTCATCCAGATAAGGATGATACGGTTCCGAACGGGTTATCAGCAAAGTAATAAAAATGTTACATTACGCTAATTATTGTAAACATTTTTGCATGGCTTTGGGGTAAAAACCGCACTGATTTTAAAAATTTAGCACAGCCTCTTTTGGGGTATTTATAACATGCAGAAAATCAAACGTTTATGCAATCCAACCTGATCAAAAACTCCGGCGCCCAAGCGCTGATTTTGCTGGCAATGGGTATTCTGGCCTATGCGGGAACCCTAAATGCCCCCTTTACAGCCTTGGAGGTGCAGACCCTGCTGGAGGATCCGGTCATTCAGGATTTCTCGAAGGTGGATGAAATCACCCGAATCGACCAGGTATTTAACGGTTCTGTGCCCAAACTATCGTTTGCTATCAACTACTTGATGGGTCACAGGACCCCCTGGGGTTACCATCTGGTGAACCTCCTGATCCACTTGGGGGTCGGGCTGGCATTTTTCTGGGTCACGCGGGAATGGTTGATTCTGTTCAGCCCCGGGGATTCCGAACCCCTGCGATGGCTCCCCTTCGTGGCCGCCACTATCCATCTGGTCCACCCCCTGAACACTCAAGCAGTGATACTCACCTCATCGCGGCCTATTCTGTTTGGAAGCTTGTTTTATCTGCTGACCTTCGGATTTTTGACGCGATATTTAAGAGAATTCAAGGAGAATCCCAAGAAAGCCAAGGGCTCGGTGGACCTGCTATTCGCCATGGCCTGTTTCGGATTGGGCGGCGCCAGTGACCCGGTCATGGTCACGCTACCCTTCATGGGATGGATTTTTTACCGGTTTTATCTGGTCTCCTCCAAAAAAATGGAACTCGAGTTATTTGCCCTGGCGCTGATTCCCTGGATTATTTACCTGATTTATCAGTTCACCACACCGGCGCCCGAACTGTTGAAAGAGGCCTCGGGCCATCGTGCCAGTGTGCCGCTATTATATTTTTTGACGCAGATCAAGGCCTTCGCTTTTTATTATTTGCCCAAAGTCCTATTGCCTTTTCATTTGAATCTGGATCCTGACTTCCGTCTGGTGGCGGGGGTTTGGGATTGGACATGGATGGTGGCGTTACTGGCCATCGGGCTATTGGCGGCGGGGGTGCGGGCCACCCGTTCTCCCCTGGTGCTGTGGGCGTCACTCTGGACATTTTTGATTTTCATAAGTTTTTACGGATTGGGGATGGACGATCCGGTGGTCTCCGAATCCCGATTTTACCTGCCGGGCATGGGACTTCATCTGTTACTGGCGATGGCCCTGATCGCCCTGGGCAACCGCCACCCGATCGCTGCGTGGCTGCGAATGGGCGTGCCGGCCCTGTTTCTGATACTCACTTTCGGCCGGGGTCAGGATTACCGGTCGGAAATTTCCCTGTGGCAAGAAACCGCCCGCAGTTCCCCCCACAAACCGCGTGTCCATTATGAGCTGGCCCGGGCTTACCTGAACGCAGGGTCCGCCGACCCGGCGGAGAAAGCCCTGGCCACCACGTTGCACCTCGATTCAAAACACATTCCGGCGCTGATCAAGATGGGCGAGATTCATATTCAGCGGAAAGAATACGCGAAGGCGTTGGATGCGTACCATGAACTGATGCGTCAGGGGATCAAAGTACCTGAAGTGCAATTCAATTCCGGCCTCGCCCTGCTGGCCCTGAAACGGCCCCTGGAGGCCCTGCCGTATCTGGAGCAAGCGGTATCCGGGCAACCCGGCGCGGCGGACTGGCAATTGACCCTGGCCCGGGCCTATCATCAATCCCGACGCCTGCAGGCCGCATTGAAGTATTACCGCCGCACCCTCCAGATCAACCCGGATCAGCCGGTGGCGCAAAACGAAATGGGAATGGTGTTCTGGGATCTGAAATCGTATTTTTTTGCTGACGCTTCGTTCCAGAAAGCGTATGAACTGGACCCGCTCTATATCGATGCGCTGAACAATCTGATCAGCTCCAGTATGCTGTTCAAGCAGTATGATCAGACGATCACCTACCTCAACCGCCTGTTGGAGATCAATCCTGAGGATGGTAATGCCAGCCAACTGCTGGTTGCGGCGCGCCGTTTTCAGAAACAACAGAAATCGGCACCACCCCCCGCGCCCGGCGATTTCCATTAATCCCCGCCGCGAACCTTTCCCCGTTGTCCTTTGGAGCCGGTTGTGATAAATTTTTCCGGATCATGCCGAAGTGGTGGAATTGGTAGACGCGCTGGATTCAAAATCCAGTGGGGGCAACCCCGTGCGAGTTCGATTCTCGCCTTCGGCACCATAGAGCTTTAAGAGGAGTTGCGGCCCACCCCGCAACTCCTCTTTTATTGATATCCTGCCCGGTATACGCCATGCCTCCTGAAGGATGAGCCCAATTCTCCTTTACTTCATGCGGACATTCTCCGTACAATGGCGTTCCCCAATACAACGGATCATCGGATGAACCCCTATGGCGAAACTGAGTAAACCGGATAAACAGAAAATCGAAGCGCAAAAAGACCAACTTGAAAAAGCCCAGTTGGGCGGGACCGATCTGGAGGGCATCGATCTGAGCCATGGATTCCTGAAGGAAGCGGAGCTCCAGAAATCCAACCTCAAAAAGGCGAATTTCGAACAGGCGAGTTTGAACGGAGCAGATTTTAAAGGAAGTTTTCTGGTCGGGGCCAATTTTCACGCTGCCCAGCTGATCCGCGCCAACTTCACCCAAACCAACCTGAGCGGCGCGAATCTGAGTCAGACGAATCTCAGCAGTTCCTGGTTCACCCAGGCGTTGGCTCTCAAGGCCGACTTTCGCGATTCCAATCTCAACCGGGCGGATCTCAATCAGGCCCGATTGAACGGAAGCAATTTTCGCAATGTGAATCTTAGCAAAAGTGACCTGCGGGGAGCGGAGCTGAAGCAGGCCGACTTGACCGGCGCGAGTATTCCCAAGTCGCATCTCAGCAAAGCCAATTTTTCCGGAGCCACACTCGAAAACACCGACCTCAGCGGGTGCAACCTGAGCGGCTGCGATTTCAGGGATGCCAATCTCAGGGGAACCAATTTTAACAAATCAAATCTGACGCGGGTGTATTTCAAGGGTGCCGATCTGACCGGTGCCGATCTGACTGATGCCAGCATCCGGGGATCTGACTTCGCCGAAACGATTCTTGAGGGTACGAACCTGACGGGAGCGGACCTGTCCCTGGTCACCAACCTTTCCGGCGACAATTTAAATACGGCGATGATCGACCGGAAAACAAAACTGCCGGACAATCTCGAAATCCAATGGATCTCGGAAACGGAATTCAAATGCACTGAAGCCGCCCGGGGTGAGTAAACGCATCCGGCCTGGGCCGAAGCAATCCCCGACCCAGGGCCGCAGTTGCCCTGCCAAGAGCCTTATTTGAAGCGATTTTGGAAAAGTTAGTATGGCAAATTTATTAATATTTTTATTTTTGTTGTGAAATGGAAAATCCTTGTTATAATGACCGGTCACATTAGGTGGTTGAAGCCGTCTAGAGAATTGCTGGTGTCGAACCAGGGAATGTTTTCCTTTTTGGTTGAGAAAAGTCCGACCCTCCATAAGGTTTAAGTCTGAATTTCTCCCCCGTTTTTTCTCCATATTGCCCAATTTCTTCTAAAAAATAAGAAATCAATCACACCATTCGAACAGAAGCTAGAGCTTTGCGCTCTGATGATCTGCGCTATGCAGTATCATTATTTCACTATGGAGAAAACTATGCTCAACCCATCATTACCCGCGTCCAATTCAGGAGGATTCGACGCTCTCAACCTCATCAGTCCCATCTGCCGGGCGGTCAGCGAAGAAAAGTACACGCTGCCCACGCCTATTCAGATGGAGGCGATTCCACATCTCTTGCAAGGCCGCGACCTTCTGGGGTGCGCACAAACAGGGACCGGTAAAACCGCTGCCTTTGCCTTACCCATTTTGCAACGCCTCGCCAAACGGCAAGAGAAACCCAGGCCCAAGGAAGTCCGCGCTCTCATCCTGACACCCACCCGCGAGCTGGCTCTGCAAATTGACGAGAGTTTCCATGTTTACGGTCGTTATTTAAAATTCAATCAAGCAGTCGTTTTCGGCGGAGTGAGTCCTAAAGCACAAATCCGCGCGTTATCGCGTGGCGTTGATATTCTTGTCGCAACCCCAGGGAGAT
>JAPUGN010000091.1 GCA_027298165.1 Nitrospinota bacterium | reverse complement strand
GGCATCCGGTAGCCCGAAGCCCAAGTGAACGGGTTTTTGCAATCGATTTTAATGGATCCGATTTCGAGACTGATCTTTGCCAGTTGGTGTGCAAAGGTCATTTGGGATAAACCTCTCTGGTGTGCGCTAAAAAGTCCGGTGGAGGAACGACTCGCCGCGGGACCCGTCAAAATTGCCCAATCCTCTTAGCGTGATGCCGAACAGGATCCGGGTTTCGTTTCGTTTGGAGGTGCCGGTAATTATATTCCGGTCGATGTAATCGATGGTGAATCCCCAGCACATGCATTTGTCATTATAAGTCAGACGGCCGTTATGTTCTAACAGTGTATCGTTGAACTCGTCATACCGGACACTGTATTTCGCGTTCCACCCTTTGGGCAGGGTGACATCCAGGGTGCCCAGGATACTGGCGGTCTGATCGTCTCTTTCCCGGCGCTCAAATATCAACATGAGCCACGGATTCAGTTTAATGCCGGTATCGATGTTCCAGGTTTCCATGGCATTAGTGTAGACGTTGTAGGTGAAATCGGTATTCAGGAAAAAGGAGTTGAAGATTTTGCTGTCGAGGTCAAAACGGATGGCCGAAAAGGGGCGCCGGGGGTTCCCGGGCGTGACCAGACCCCGCGCTTCGTCCAGATCGTAACTCTGGCTGATTTCCAATCGGGCGATTTGTTTCACTTCCGAATCCTTGCCGCTGGCCGGGCCTTTGCGGAGCAGGCGTTGAACCAGAAAAAAGCTCAGCCGGTTCACGTTTTCCACTGCGTCGATGGCGTCCACCAGACGGATCTTGGCCCGGTCATTGCGGTCGAGGTCGGGGATATAATCGTATTGCAGGCGCGGCTCCACCACATGCTTGTAACGGGGCCCCTCCGGGTTATCCCCTCCAAAGATTCGGTTGAATTTGGGTCCTTCCAGCAACACGTTCACGTCCATCATTTCCCGGGAGAAATTACCGCCGCGGGTGACCGTGACGGGTGCCGGTGTGACCTGGATTTCCTTATTGTAAAACGTCTCCCGGAAACCCACCCGGGGAGTCAACTGCAGCCAGGGAGCGATATCGATGGGCAGGGACAGGCTGGGGTGGTAGTCGAAGCGTTGGACCGTTTCGTTGATATCGTTGGAACTGCTGGGATCCAGATCGAATAAAAAGTTGGTGTAACTGATTTCCTGATCGAAATAGGTATTTAAAAACCCCGCTTCTACCGGTTGGGTCTTGTAGGTGACCGTCGGCAGGAGCCCGAGTTTTTCGTCCAGGGTGGACTGTTCGCTTTCCTGGAAGCGGGTCAGGACGTCAAACGTGTGGTTGTCCCAGGTACGGAACAGGCTAGCGAAGGAGTCCGAACTGCGCCGCGTTCTCAGTTCCGTCTGGTTGGCAAAGGTATTGTTGAAGTTGGCTTTTGATGTTTGGTCGAGCTTGGCGTTCAGTTTGAATCCCAGCGGCAGGTGCTGACGGTGAACTGCATCGAGTTTCCAGAACGTGTCTTGAGTCAAGTTGTCATCGAGAAACACAAAATTAACCTGTCCGTATGTGGTTTTACTGGGAGCATACCGGAACTCTGTCCGCGAACGGGTGCCCCGTCTTTCAATGTAATCGACGCCGAAGGTTGCGTCCGACCATTGATTGATCGCCCAGAAGTAGGTTATCTCGACCGTTTCTCCGTCCACGTTGCTGGTCGAGAATCTGGGGGCGAGGAGGCCGGATTTTCGTTTGGTCAAGATCGGGACATAACCGACGGGAATATACAGGATCGGAATGTTTTTGATGCGAAACACACCGCCTGTGAACCAGGCCCGGTCGTCGAGGAGTATGTCGGCATCGGCGACATCGATCCGCCAGTCGGGAATCTCCCCCGTGCAGGTGGTGAGGGTCGCGTCCTGGGCGGTATAGTGATTCTCGGATAATTTGGTGACCTCCTCACCGGTGATGAAATAAAGATCGCCCAGTTTGCCGTCTACCTTGAACAGGCGCCCCTTTTCGGCTTTGAGATTAAACTGGGCCTTGTCGGCTTTGAAGACCGTTCCTTTTTCCGCGGTCATGACCACATGGCCCTTGGCCTGGCCTTTGCCGGTTTCGGTATTGATTACAATTTCATCTGCGGTGACTTTTCGCGCTCCATAGGTGACCACAACATTTCCTTCGGCTTTGACCAGGTTTTTCTCAACCAGATGAAGCATGTGGTCGGCCGTTAAATTAACCGGCTCTTGGTTTTCTGAGGGGGAGGCGGGGGCTGTTCCCGGGTCATCGGATTGCAGTTCAAAATCCGGGTCCTCGATGTCCGGAGATTTTTGGCCGGCCGCCTCCTGCTGGGCCCGGGCATCCGGAACAACCATTCCGGTGAACAGGGGCCATAGGAGCGTCAGAAGGCAGACGCTATGAATTATAAGTTTGATTTTCAATAACCTGCTTAGCCTCAGCTACCGTGAATAAGGAACCTGTGACCACAATCAGGTCTTCAGGCCGGGCGATTTGAGTGGCACGATCCAAAGCCGACGGGACATCCTCGACCCAATCCATCGGTGGTGTGAATTCCGCCAGGGCGTCCCGGACAGTGTCCAGAGGGGCGCTTCGATCGTTTTTAGGCCGGGTCAAAATCATGTGATCGATATGGTCTTCTATAATATCGGCAATTTCTGCCAGGGGTTTATCCTTCATGATCCCGAAAACCCAGATTTTTCTTTGATGGGGAAACAATTCGGAAAGAGCGGCGGTCAATTTTTTGAAACTGTCGGGATTATGGGCACCATCCATTATGAGAAAAGGTTTGGTGCCACATAGCTCCAGGCGGCCGGGCCAGGACGTAGATTTCAATCCCTCCCTAAGGGTGGCTTCGGTGACGGACGGGTCGGCCAGGGCCGTGCAGGCGGCCACCGCCAATCCCGCATTGAGGGACTGGTGCCTGCCGGCCAGGGAAATTTCAAGACCTTTATACCAAATTTCAGGACCATTAAAATCAAAAACCTGTCCCTCCGGAGAGTGGGATTGAACCGCCACCTGAAAGTCGCGCCCCAGTTGCAGAACAGATGCTTGGTGAGTCCGGCTCTGCTCCTCGACGACCCGGGTCACTTCTTGTTCCTGCGAACCGCACACCACGGTGCAGGGATGCTTGATGATCGCGGCCTTTTCCCCCGCAATCTGGTCCAGTCGGGTTCCCAGGCTCGATTCATGGTCTCTGGAGATTGGGGTTATAATGCAAATGCGGCCCCGACATAGATTGGTGGAATCGAGGCGTCCCCCCATGCCGACTTCAATGACGTTCCAGTCGGTTTTACGATGTTCGAATTGCAGAAATGCCATCACTGTGCCGAACTCAAAAAAGGTGGGGGCACAATCCAATGCGGCCGAGGCGTGTTGGAGGGCGGCCACCCAATGGATCAACTCTTCGGGTTCCATGAGTCGCCGGTTGATTTGAATGCGTTCCCGGAAATCCAGAATATGCGGCGAGGTGTATAGCCCCACGCGAAAACCCGAGGCACGCAAAATGGATTCCACAAACGCCGCTGTAGATCCTTTACCATTGGTGCCCGCGATATGAACCGTCGGGATTTTCAACTGGGGGTTTCCGAAATATTTCAGCAGCCGCTCGGTGTTGTCCAATCCCAGTTTGATTCCCAGCCGGGCCAGGCTGTATAAATAATCAAGGGATTCCTGGTAGTTCATCAAAAGGCACTCGCTTTCATGAAGAGCGTGCAGGTCCTTCCGGCTCTCAGGGATCACGTGAGGTCCGCTGAAGTACGTTTTTAAATGAATTATATTTTCTCATTTCCGTTGGGTGAGTAAAATACTTAAAAATTAATTATTTTTAATCGTGAGGAAACCCATTAATGAGCAGCCAACCCCAATCAGCGCGCATTCCCTGGTTGGTAGTATCAGGCAAGGTGGGACCTGCCGAGCAGGTGGAAGGGTTGCCGCCGGGTCTGAAGCATCGCTCCGAGGTAGAGATTGCGGTGATCCAGACCTTGCCGAAGGCATGCTATGCCTTGGATATCATTAAGAAACCCGGGGAAGGCGCCACGGCACTGGGAATATTCGGGCCGGGCCTGGATTTAAAAGCTCAAGACGAGGTCTATGCGGTAGGTCTGGCGGGCCGGGAGCCCTTCATCTGCACCCTCGTTAAAGACGAGTCCCAGGCAGATTTCGCCCGGGGGAACCCCCGCAGGAAAAGTTTCATGACCCCAACGCCGCTCCACATTCCCGATAGCCAGGTGTCGCCCATTCCCGACTCCGCCCACGAACGGATTTACCTGAAACCCTTTGAAGAAAACGCATCCCTAATGGTCCTCCCTCTCGAAAAGGTGATTTGGATGCACCCATTGATTCTGATCGTGGAAAAGCCCGAGCTGTAAACCGCCTATTCCAATACCAGCTGCACCAGATCTCGAAACGATTGGAGGCCGGCCTCGGTCCAGTCGAGTTCCGGAAAGGATGCCTCTGACACTGGGAAAAACCGTATCAGTTTGACGTATTGAATTCCATCAATCGTCTGGTCAATGTTGTCTTGGGATAATTGCGACAGTTTCGAAAAATGATCGATATCCCACTCCCAGGGATTATCGTGCCTGGAAAGATAAACGTCCGTACCGGCGGGGCTTTGTCGACGCTCTTTCAGGCGGTTCACCTGCGCGGGTAAATCGGGTCCCTTTAAAATGAGGGAAAATCCCAGGTAATGCCCCCACCAGAACAGCGTGCGGTAAGTAAAGAATTCCGTTTTCGAGAATTTCTGCGGGAGGTCCAGAGAGAGGAAAGGAAACCCCTGATGATTTTCCCCGCGGGCAATCTGGCCTTTCACCAGATCCGTATCGGCGGGGTAGGTTTTGGGATGGGTTTTCAGATCGGCCGCAAGGGCGGACCGCAACGCTTCCAGATACCCTTCCGCTTTTTTCATGATGGCGGGTTTGTGCTCGAAGAGTTCTGTTACATTGATCAAATCCCATTCATGCCGGGACCACTGCGTCGAATCTTTCTGACCAGCCGTCATGGTCACCTGGGGGATTTAAAAAAGGGTTAGAAATTTTGGGAGTGGAGGTCGTCTTTTTGACGCACCAGCACATAACGGTGAAGGGCGTCTTCAGATCCCGTATCCAGATTGACGAAATTGCACCGGCAGATCTCTTCTTCGTCGATACGCAATATTTTGATGCGGGTATTGATGGCGCCGCCCGTCGGCAGGACAAAGTCGACCTTGAACGTATCCTCCGCCTTGAACCCCTGGTTTTTGAACGCCAGCCCGCCGGAACTGATTTCCAGAATCTCCAGCGATTGACCTGCCAGGTTCAGAAATAGGGGATTTTCAGGATCGGGAGCGACCCGATAGGCCTGGCGCGCTTCTTCCG
>JAPUGN010000090.1 GCA_027298165.1 Nitrospinota bacterium | reverse complement strand
AGTTTTTGAGCCTCCGCCACCTGAGTTGGCGTCATTCTTTTCTCAGTATCATTTCGACTGTCAACTGCATAATCATGGTCCTTCCCCTGGGAGCGAGAAGCAGATAAGTTGAACCATTTATGGGCCTGAACATTTTCCTGAGGGACTCCCTCACCATTGAGGTACATAACCCCAAGCATGGTTTGTGCTTCGGCATCCCCCTGGTCCGCAGCCTTGCGGTACCACTTCGCCGCTTCGGCATAATCCTGCGGAACTCCCTCACCATAGAGGTACATATTCCCGAGGTTGAATTGCGCAGCGGCATCTCCCTGTTCAGCAAGAGGTTTGAATATTTCCAACGCTTTTTTAGTCACCAGCTTTATATGCTTGGGTTTCACTTGCCCGTTGGGCGTGAGTTTTCATCAGGGTCTCTCACTGTAAGTTGGGAATGGCCCAATTATATCCCTATGGCCTGAGGTGTCAAATATCTCAGGATTTTCAATAGGCTACGGTGCAGAGTGAAGGCGCCTCGCCTTTATCTCCCTTTATGCTGTGGCTGAATCAGCGTCACACTCTCAAAACATTTCGGGCACCTGAGGGGGATGAAGAGGGCCATATTTACTATTTTGGGTCCCGGGGCACATATTTTTTGCCCTTCAGCTCCTTGGGGAGGTAGTCCTGCTCGACGGTGTGGCCGGGGTAATCGTGCGGGTATTTGTAGTCGGTGCCGTAACCGTATTTTTTGGCGTCCCTGTAGTGCGCGTCCTTGAGGTGATCGGGGACGGGAAACGACTGGCCTTTCTTTTCGACATCGCTCAGGGCGGCGTCGATGGCCTTGATGGCGGTATTGTCTTTCGGCGCCCGGGCGATATAGATCACCGCCTGCGCCAGCGGAATCCGCGCTTCGGGCAAACCGATACGTTCCACCACATCGAACGCCGCGTTGGCCAGCACCAGCGCCATGGGATCGGCCAGCCCGACGTCCTCCGCCGCGGTGATGACCAGTCGGCGGGCGATGAAGCGGGGGTCCTCGCCGCCTGCGATCATTTTGGCCAGCCAGTAGATCGCCGCATCCGGGTCCGAGCCGCGCATACTTTTCTGGAATGCCGAGGCGTGATCGTAATGCTCCGATCCATCTTTATCGTACAACACGGCGGTACGCTGGATGATGCCTTCGATCACCGACACGCCGACCGGCGCCGCCGTAACCGGCGGGGGAAGCTTCGCACTGCGCTCCACCTGATACAGGGCGGCGGCTTCCAGAACGTTCAACGCCCGCCGGGCATCCCCATTTGAATAGCTGATGATCAGATCGATCGCAGCCGCGTCAAAAGCCACCGGATGCTGGCCGAGACCCTGAACGGTGTCCTTCAAAGCGCGTTCGATGATATTGCGGATATACTCGGCAGTAAGGTATCCCAGACGGAACACCTGGCAACGGGAGCGCAGGGAGGGGATGACTTCAAATGACGGGTTTTCCGTGGTGGAACCGATCAATCGAATGGTTCCGTTCTCAACGTATGGCAGGAGGGCATCCTGCTGAGATTTGTTGAAGCGGTGAATTTCGTCGATGAACAGAATGGTGCGGCGTTTGGATTGCGACCAGTTACGCTTGGCGCGGTCGATGACTTTCCGGATATCCGCCACCCCGGTATTTACCGCGCTGATTTCATGAAAATCGCTCTGGGTGATGCCGGCAACGATGCGGGCAATCGTGGTTTTGCCGGAACCCGGCGGTCCCCACAGGATGAAAGACAGTCCGACATCCTTTTCGATCAGCCGCCGGATCGGGCTCTTCTCGCCGAACAAATGCTCGTGCCCCAGCAAATCGTCCCAGGATTCGGGGCGCATGCGGTCGGCCAGTGGAGGTGGCGGGGAGTCGTCGGCTCGATTTTCAAATTCCGGGAATAATTCCATCATCTCTTTTGTATACCAAAGAACAACGGAAATCCCAAGAATTCTAAAAATCTCTCGATTTAAGTGTGTGAATGCCCCGGCGCATGGGCTCCAAGGCTACAAACAAGGAAAGTACAATGACGAGGGCATAAAAGACCAGAACTTCTTCGCCCAGGAATCCCTCCAGCAGAAACTTCTGCTTGAAATGCAGGTACATGGGGCGCGCGCCCAGCACCACAACCAGTCCCACGTAAATCAAACTGGAGATCATGAACAGAATTCCGCCGGTGCCGCCGGAAATTTCCGAAACGTTTTCATAATCGAACTTGGGATACATGGCCCCCATACCGATGGCCATCCCCACCAGTCCGACGGTGATCAGAAACACGCCGACCACCGAAACCTTCATGACGTAGGGGTCCACCTCCAGCAGTTGATTCGAGACGATCACCAGAAATTCGCCCACGACTAGAAGCGGCGGTAAAAACATCAGGTATTTGCCGATCAGAAAACTTCGCATATCCATGGGGGAGGTGTATATGGTCCACATCTTTGTGCCTTCCATGCTGGTGGCGGAAAAAATGAAACGTGCCGCCAGGGCCGACAGCACAAATCCCACCAGCCCCACATTCAAAACAGAGACGATGTTTTTAAGGATCAGGTTATCGAGCGGCAGGTTGATGATATTGAAAATATATACCACCACCAGGGCGGCCAGGATAAACATCTGCGACCATTGCGAGGGGTCTCGCATGAAGATGAGCATATCCTTGATGAGAAGCGCCCGCTGACCGGGGGCCAGGGGAAGTTTACTGATGAAACCGGATTGCGCTCCTCTGTTTTTCACCACTTGACTGCGGGGAGCGTTCTTCACTTCCTGATACGCACGCCACCCTTTAAAATAAATTTTTTGGCTGATCCACAAGAACAGGCCTCCCATCGCCAAAGCCGCCCCGTAAAGATATACCAACTGCTCCAGGGCCATAGCGGTTTTGCCGTCGGCCCATCCGGATATTCCGAGCGCCATCCAGCTGTTGGGCAGAAATCCAAATTCCGGCACCTTCAAACTTTCCACGAAACCCATGATCGCTTCGTCGGAAACTTTCTTGTCATAAAACTTTTCCGGCGACAGGAAACGGAAAAACATGATCATCCCCGCCAGAAAGAGCAAACCCAAAAACGAGAGCACCTGGTAGGCTTTGTCAGTCGGGAAATACCGCATCAGCAGCATGATTCCGAGAATGCCCGCCAGGGTGGGAAAAATCACGAAAGGCGGAAAACTCGCCAAGAGGAAAACATAGTATCCCCAGTCCACATGAAAATAGTTTCCATAGGCGAGGAAAATGGGCAGCGCAAAAATCAGGACCACCCAGGAAGCATTGATCAGGGTCTGCACGAAACGCACCATGATAATGGAACCTTTCCGCACCGGTTGGGAATGTAGAAAATCCAGGTCGGAAGAAATATAGTAAATGGACAGGGAAGCAATGATGGCGGAAAACAACACCATGATGAGCAGGGTAAGAAAAATAACATTCAGCAACTGAAAGATCAACTCCTCGCCTACTTTGAACGGCAGTTCGTCCAGGTAGCGGATCATCCGAAAGAAAAATGCATAATTCGCGGCGAAGAACAGACTGCCGAGAATCAAGATCAATCCCCATCGGGTCCATTTGTCGGGGGCGGGATGCACAAAGTGATTCTTGAGACACAACCACCGCATCCGCAGGATTTTCCAGCTATCGGTCAACACGAGCATAGATCAAGGGGCTTTCTGAAGGTTCGTCGGATTCGGGAGAGGTTTTATCCCGTTTATTAAGGATAAAGGGTTTTCGCCCATTGAACACAAATAAAATCCATCCAACGGCGGTCTCCAAAAACATTCTTTTCCCGGGAGATATAACCCATGTGTCCGCCGCATTCCGGGTCGAGGAGGCGGACGCGAGGCCCCATACGCGCATCCTGAAAAATCCGGGGAGGGATGAAGGGATCGTCCTGCGAGCAGAGAATGGTGGTGGGAACGGCGATCCGTTCCAAAAATTGTTGGGCACTGCAGGCTTCATAATAGGCCTCCACATGAGGATAACCAGCAGCAGGAGCGGTATACTCCACGTCAAACTCCCAGATGGTTCGCGCATGATTCGCCGGAAGAAACGTTTCCGGGTGACATTCCGCCATGGCCGCCACCTGCCGGTTCATCAACTTGAGATAATAATTATTGAACGTCCGCGCCCATGGACCTTCCGATATCTGACGGCTGGCCACTTTCAGGTCGACCGGAGGATTCACCGCAAACGCGGCTTCGACGGTGTCGGGAATCGACCGGCCCTCCCCCAGATATTTCAGAAGAATGTTGCCGGTGAGGGAAAACCCTATGAGCAACAGCTTTCGCGCGGGGTCCCGGTCAACGATATATTCGACCACATGCGCCAAATCGTCACTGGAGCCGCCGTTCCATAAGCGGTCACACAATCCGATGCCGAGACCACTCCCGCGTTGGTTCATCATGAACACGCCAAAGCCTTTACCGAACAGCTTGGCGGCGATCCGGCGCATGTAGGCGGACTCGCTGCACCCTCCCATGCCGTGGCTCATCAGCACCACAGGAGCAGAGGGCTCTGGCGCCTCCAGTTCGTACATCAACAGCAGGTTGTTGGGTTCGAGAGGAACACGGTGCAGAACCCTTCGCGGAAGTTTGGGATCGCGGGTAAACAGGGTGGCGACGACCGTCTGGGCAACCGGCCCGCGAATCAGCGGATGGGGATTAAAGGGTGTATCAAGACCGTCCATGACCGTTCATTGTGCCGGAACCCTCTTGCGGTCCCTGAAAAGTGAGTTCAAAGCCCAATTATTGAAATAATTATTCCATTCAGAGTATTTATATGGAAAGCGCTCCAGAGGCGCTTATTCAAATTACTGGAGTGCGGCGGTTTTCGCAATAAAAAGGGAGACAGAACCCTATAACCTGGGCCTTGACGGGCCTGGAGCACCCTGATAAATTGCCCCCTGGGTTGCCTACCCTCAATAATTATGAATATGAATAACCGAAGAAACAAATGGCGCTCCCTGGCCGTTGGATTCTGCACTGCAGGGTGCGTCCTGCTGTGGACGGCCACCGCGCTGTCCGGTCCGACCTATGAAGACTCCCTGCGCAAAGCCAGTACGCTGAGTCAAGCCGGGGATTGGCAAGGGGCGATTGAGGAATTTCAAAAAGCCCTCAAGGAAAACCCGAAAGACTCCGTCACCCAGGCCAATCTGGGCGTGGCGCTCAGCCGGGTCAACCGCCACAGGGAAGCCCTGCTGGCATATCAAAAAGCGCTGGAGATGGGATACGACAACGCCACCTTCCGGTATTTCCGCGGGCTGTCTCTGGCCAAAATAAATCTTCTCGAAGACGCCGTCTTGGAAATCGAAACGGCGCTTAATAAAGATTCGCGCATGGTCCATGCCGATTACGATCTCGGGTTGATCTATCTGCAACTGGGCCGGGACGATAAAGCCCGGGAAAAGGTCGATAAACTGTATAAGAGAAATTATAAACTGGCGAAAAAACTCCACGACCAGATCCCGCTCGAATACAAAATCGCTTCGGTCGATCATGGCGGCTCATTAAAAGGCCGGATCCATCTGGTGGGACGGGTGCCCAAACCCCGGGTGTTTCATCTGATCCATGCGCCCAACATCGAATTTTGTTCCCGCATGTCCGACGGCAAGGGCCACCGCCTTTTGTACGACTTCTCGGTTTCCAAAGCGGGAGGACTCAAGGACACCGTCATTGCCATTGAGGGTATCGAGAAAGGCAAACCGTTTCCGCGCAAAATCCAAACCCTCCGCCTCAACCGCTGTCATGCCAACCATTATGTGATCGGGATCAGGAACGGGGAAAATCTCCTGGTGGAAAATATGGACCCCATCAAACACGAAATCGCCACCTACGAAATTTACGGGTCGCATCGGAACCAGATCAGCAACAAAAGCGTGTTGCCCGCCAACTCGCAGGTCCGTTCCGCCTTCATCAAACCCGGCGCGCCGGAGTTCATTCTCAAGTGCAACCTGCATCCCTTCCTGCAAACCCGGGGCTACATCATCGACAACCCCTACTTCGCCATCAGCGATGAGGAGGGGCATTTCAATCTCGAAAGTATTCCACCCGGCACCTACGGGGTCACGGCCTGGCATCCTTTCATTCCCACTCAGAAAGGCACCATCACCATTGAAACGGGGAAAACCGCGCAGTTGGATTTTACCTTCAAGGGGGAAGACGTCCGGCGCACGCTTTACCACAACGACACCAAGGGGTATCGCTTCAATACGTGGTTCGACAGCAAGGAAACATTTTATGGCGACCTCAGGAAAGACGACCCGGTGGAAGTCCTGCAACACTTCGACAACAGCGAACGCTACATCGGAGATTTAAAACCCTTTTGATCTCTCTGCGTATATCCCAATTTCCGGACAGTTTTAGAGAGCGGCTACCGGCTGGCTTTGAGAATAATGGTTTTCAGGTTGTGGAGGCGTTGCGCATTGCGGGCGGCGGCACGGGCATTCGCTTCGGTCTGGTAATCTCCCAAAAAGACCCGG
Organism: Nitrospinota bacterium; assembly: GCA_027298165.1. Lineage (GTDB taxonomy): Bacteria > Nitrospinota > Nitrospinia > Nitrospinales > Nitrospinaceae > SZUA-226. The sequence goes on along the minus strand of JAPUGN010000090.1, from coordinate 1,182 downwards.
TGCCAGCGGCCCTTGGTTTTGGACACCTCGACACTCATCACAAAAGCGGAATACCCCTTACCCTTAAGCTTGGATTCCAGAGCGCGGGCTTGAGTTAATTTTCGGAAGGAGCTGACCTGCACCCTATACGGTTTGCGCGATTGAGCGGACGGCACGGCCCGTTTAGCGGAACTTGAGGGAACAACAGGAGTCACCGACCGCTTGGCGGGGCCGGTTAAAGCGGCGGGTGGGGTCACCTTCTTCTTCGGCTTTTCCTTCATCAGGTCGTCCAGCTTCCTGATGATATCGTCATAAGTGTCACCCAACTTGCTGGAACCGCCATCCGGTTCCTTGTAGGACGCCAGAAGAATGCGCGGCTCGTCGATCACCTTTTCTACCTCATCCACCCAGGAGTGAACGGTTTTCTTCATGACTTTGACTTTTCCGTCCAAGTCGACATAGCGTTCCAGGTCCACATCTTCCAGGGTTTCCAAAAAGGTGTAGTTGTACTGCTTCACCGGTGCCGGTACTATGTCTTTGACTTGTCTGAAAAAGGATCGGGATTTGACGGCGCGGTCCTTCTTCACCATCTGGGTGGGTTCCCCGAATTCGCCCTCCAAAAACGAGAACAGATTATTCTGGCCGGCATGGTACATGCCCCACCCCACCCCACCCAACAATCCCAGAAATACCAGTTTTTTCAGAAATCCCATTGCCCTACCCCCGCCATGAAAAACGTAAATAACTCCCGGGAACTACCGGAGGAAAATTGATATCAAAATTATACCAATTTATTCAATAGTTTACAGAATTATTTTGGAGGGGTCAAGGGGGCACCCGGAAAGCCGGGCGTGTGGGTGGTCGGGATTTACATCTTATCGGGGGCGGAAACCCCAAGGATCGAAAGGCCGCTGGCGATCACCTTCCTTAGGCAATCCAGAAGCAACAGCCGCGCCAGGGTCTTCTCCCGGTCCTCGGTGACAATGCGGTGCTGTTTGTAATAACGGTGGAAGATGGCGACCAGCTCCTGCAGGTAAAAGGCGATGCGGTGGATTTCCAGCGTCAGGGCGGCTTTCTCGATGCATTCCCGGTAGGCCAAAATCTTTTTGATCAGAGCAAATTCTGCGTCCTCCTGCAACTGCGAGAGATCGGTGGTGGCCAGCTCGGGAACGGGAACCTTCTGCTCCTCGGCGGTGCGGAACA
>JAPUGN010000009.1 GCA_027298165.1 Nitrospinota bacterium | reverse complement strand
CGGCGGCCACTGCTTGCGTCCAGAACTTGGCACGTTCCGCAATGCCGCCGGAAATGATGGCGGGTACCGCGGCGGCAAAGGTCAGCAGAAAAAAGAAATGGACCAGCTCGTAGCCCTGTTTGTCAGCGACCAGTGTTCCGGCGGATTGGTAAAAATAAATTCCGTAAGCCACTGCATAGCCGATGCTGAAATAGATGACAGTGCTGATGGCAAAGTCGACGATAATTTTTACCAGGGCGTTGACCTGGTTTTTTTTGCGTACCGTGCCGACTTCCAGAAAAGCGAAACCGCCATGCATGGCAAATACCATGGCTGCGCCTATCATCAAGAACAATACATCGCCACTCTGTTCCAGAGCTAGGATATCCTTTTCCATAAGTCCCCCCTTTTTCCCCTCCTCCTGAAACCTGCCAAGAGTATAATGGGTGTGTTTTATTACAGACCGCCCCTTTGCCCGCTAAGGCTCAAATACACTTCGCTCCGAGGCTCTGTTGGAAATGCCGCAAATTATACAAGATTTAGCCCTCCTTTTGTTGGTTTCTTTGCCCATTAATGTGTTTTTTCATCGAATCCGCCTGCCTTCCATTATGGGTTTTCTGATCGCCGGGATACTGATCGGCCCGCATTGCCTGGGCTGGATCGGCAACCCGTCATCGGTGGAAAACCTTGCTGAAATCGGCATTATTTTATTGTTGTTTATTATCGGACTCGAGTTTTCAATCTCTCATTTGCTTAAAAATATGGCATCGATCATTAGCGCCGGTGTCCTGCAAATGGGATTGGCGATTGCGGCCTGGTATTTCCTTCACAAATATTACCTGGGAGGACCCGATCCGGTAATCCTCGCGGTGTGCATGATGATCGCTCTCAGCAGTACCGCCATCGTTATGAAGATGATCACCGACCGCGCCGAGTTGGACACCCTGCACGGCCGCACCACGGTCGGCATCCTGCTGTTTCAGGATTTGTGCGTGGTACCTTTGATGCTGATGATTCCCCTGCTCGCCCACAGCGGTCAGACTTCCGGAACGGATTTCGCGCTGGCCTTCACCAAAGCCCTGGCCGCGGTGGCGGGAATTTTTTTCCTGTCGCGCCTGCTGGTGCCCCGGTTTCTGAGCGCCGTCGCCCGCATGGGAAGCAAAGAACACCTGACCCTTCTGGTGATTCTCATCATTCTGGGAACCGGATGGGTATCGCATCAACTCGGGTTGTCACTGGCCATGGGCGCCTTTATCGCCGGCCTGATCATCTCCGAATCCGAGTACAGCCACCAGATCATTCTCGATATCCTGCCGCTCAGGGATTACTTCAGCAGTATCTTTTTCATCTCCGTCGGCATGCTGTTGAACATCGGCAACCTTCTGGATAATTTTTCAATCATCATGTTGCTGACGCTCACCCTGATAATTCTAAAGATGGGTTCGGGTTTTTTAGCGTCTCTCGCAGTCGGCAACCCGGCACGTATTTCTTTTATTGTGGGAGTGCGGTTGGCGCAAGTCGGTGAGTTCTCGCTGATTCTGGCGGGACTGGCGCTGGCGCAGGGACTGCTCTCATCCGACAATCACCAAATGTTTTTGAGCGTTACCGTTTTGACCATGTTGTTCGCGCCGTTATTGATTCAGGTATCTTCCCCGGCATCCCATTTTCTTTTTTCCGGGGGGGCGGGCGGAATTAAAGAGGAGCCTCCGGCCCAACAAGGTGAAACACTCCAGGGGCATGTCATCATTGCCGGATACGACGTTGTCGGGCGCAACCTGGCGCGGGTGCTTAAGGAAACTCATATTCCTTTCATGGTCGTGGAACTGGATGGCGATTTGATTAAACATGCGTTGACGGAAGACGTGCCCATTCAGTACGGAGACGTCAGCCAACGAGCGACACTGGACCGGGCAGGTATCGCACAGGCCAAAATCATCGCGTACTCCATACCCGATCTCCAGGCGACCCAACAATCCGTCCGGCTGGCGCGCCAACTCAATCCCGGGGTTTTCATTATGGTGAAAACCCGTTTCTCATCGCAGGTGGATGAGCTGAAGAAAGCCGGAGCCGACCAGGTAATCCCCGAGGAGTTTGAAACCTCCATTGAAATTTTTTCACGGGTGCTCAGGGAATTTCAAATGCCCAACAACATTATCGAGCAACAGGTGGAGCTGGTGCGACTGGAAGGTTACAGTATGTTCCGCGGATTATCGCTCAACGTGGAAAGCCTGCGCAATTTTTCAACCTATCTCACCGCGTCGTTGAGTCAATCGTATCAGATTACGGGCGAGTGCTGGTCCCATGGCAAGCAGTTTGACCATTTGGAGTTGACGCGGCAAACCGGCGCCACCCTGATCGCCGTGGTGCGCGACAATCACGCACAACCCAATCCTCCGGCTGATTTCTGTATCCAGAAAGGAGACGTGCTTATTTTATTCGGGCGCCATGCGCAGGTTGACAAAGCCGTTCGGCTGTTGCGTTCCGGTCCGGACGGGGAACCGCCGCAGGTGACTTTAAACTCCTGATCCGCGCCCAGAGTGATTCGCGCTTGCCCTCAACGGTCAGCCAGTCACCTCCCTCGTCAGAGGGCGGCGACACGGCGCCTTCACTGGCATCCTAATCAATCAATGTGGATCGGGAAATAAAACGGTGGGGTTATACATTGGCTTTGGGGCGGCGGGCCTTTTTCCGGGCTTTGGCTTTCTTCATAGCGGATGAAACCGACTTCACAGATTGAACCTTATGCGCCAGAAACCGACTGGGTATATGGCTCGATAACGTCGGCAGGGTGTTGCCTTTAAAATCGAATGCGTCCGCGTGGCTGAAGGTCGCCATCAACTGCGCGGCATAATGCGCCTGCACAATATCTTCAAGAGGAAAGCAACTGATCACCAGTTTTTTCTTTCTTCCTTTAAGGCTGCGCAACACCAGTTGCGGAATATATTGACCCCTCTCCCGGCCTTCAATATCCGCCATTACGGTGACCTTTTCCACCAGCTTGCCCGGCAACGATTGGGCCTTGCCGAACTTGGTGATGCCGGTGAGCTGAATTTTCCGGTCCTGGCCTTCCAGCACAATGGTCGGCCGACGCTGCAAATACCAGACCACACCCCCCCACAACATTGCGGCGGCGAGAATCATCCATAGAGCCGAACTGAACTGGTAAGCCGACAGAAACCACGTGAGCAAAATCAGGCCGACGCAATGGATGTGTTTGATCCAATCTTTTAATTCCTGGCCTACCCGCGTGGTTAATATGACATTGGGGTTGATATAATTGGTTTCGAGAGGCATTTAATTAATGATTTGATATATTTAGGGAAAAAGGAGTACATACAGGTACGTTCTAAATGTAAGTGAAGCGGCGGGGTTTGTCAATCGAACTTGCCCGGCTTAATTCAGCCCATAAAACCTCTTAAAATATTGATTTAAATGGGCTGAACAATAAGAGTGTCGTCAAATTATCGACAACGGGCATCCCATTCCAATATCCCGGCTTAGGGGGTTCCAATCCTATCTTCATCTATAATATCTCCATGAACTGCCCGTCGTGCAACAACAAATTGAAAGCCCTGTCGGTCACCGGCGTCAGGGTCCTGGCCTGCGCCGACAGTTGCGGCGGCCTCTGGTTCGAGTGGAGCGAGATCAAAAAGCTGAAGGACCGGAACCCGGCCGCCGGCGAAGCCCTGCTCCACGTGGAACGTGCCGAGGGGGTACATGTGTTCCGGGACATTCAACACCCCTGTCCCAAATGCAAGCATACCTTATTATACCGTCACTGTTTCAACCGCCGGTTCCGTTATGAAATCGACCAGTGCTCCAAGTGCGCCGGATTTTGGGTGGATGTCGGCTGGCTGGCCCGCCTGGAAACTCACTCGCCCTCGGAGTCCGGCCGGCAAACCGCGGCTGCCTATTTCAAAACCCTGTTTGAAGAAAGTATCAAACCCGAAAACATGACCCACCCGGACAGCCAGGAAGCGGCCCGGATCATTGTCCAACTCTTCCGCTTCCTGACCCCGCAACCCCTGTTTCCCACGAAAACCCCTTTGGACCCACTCTAAAATTAATCGCGGAGGTACTCCGCGCAGATTTTGCCCGATGGGCAGTTCTTGCCCGCTGTCCCGCCGGGGATAATTTCACCCTGCTCCCCTAACAGGCAAAATTTCAACAAGTTGAACCGAAGCCTGGGTTTGGCACAGGGCTTGCTCCCTTTAGGGTGGATAATTACCCGAGAAGTGCATCTCGATCATTGTAATTGGATGAGTCAGTGTTCAACGAAACCAACATTTTAAATCTGATTGCGAAAAGCCCGGCCCAACCGGAACCGTCGTTCCAGGTGTCCCATCTGGGACAAAACGATCAGAAACGTTTTGATCGTGTTTTCGAGGCGAAGGTGGAATCGCATCGAGATGAGGCACCGCCATCCCGATCAGCTTCGCAACCCCATGAAGTGCGGGACCATGCGGCGCCCCGGGAATCCCGCAATCCGGCTCCGGTGTCTCAAAACGAAACCGCGGCCACGGCGCGCACCGATCAGCAACACAATGATACCCCACCGGTAACCCCGGCCGGCGAACGGCGGAATCCTACGGCCTTGGATCATAATGAGTCAAAGGCACACTCGGATTCGCCTTCATCTAATTTCAATACTCCGGCAACCCAGGGGCCGGTCAATCCTTTTGCCTTACCGATAGAA
>JAPUGN010000089.1 GCA_027298165.1 Nitrospinota bacterium | reverse complement strand
GAAGGCATTTACCGGTTCTACGACGGCAAAACCTTTCAGCGGCGCGAGGAGTTAACGGAAGAGACCGTTTCCCTCTATGGCATTTGGGGCACGAGCAACAACAATGTCTACGTGGTGGGGTCCCATGGCACCATCCTGCATTTCGATGGCGAGGAATGGAAACCCATGGCATCCGGAACCGAGGAATACCTTTTGGCTATTTGGGGAACCGCGGACAACCATATTTTCGCGGTGGGCGACAATGCCACCCTTCTCCACTACGACGGCAAACAGTGGAGCCCCATGGAATCGGGCAATGACAATTACCTCACCAAGGTACAGGGGTTGGGTCCGGACCAGGTCTACGCCTGCGGGGAAAACGGCACCGTTCTCAGGTACGACGGCAAACAATGGAACGATCTGTCGCTATAAATAACGCGATCAATTTTTATATTCAGAGGAGCTGAGCATGAGCAGTCTGACCACCAGCCACTTGCTTTCCATCTACGGGTTTGGCTCGGACAATGTTTTCATCGGCGGCGCCGAGGGCACCATCCTGCACTTCGACGGCAAGCAATGGACCAAAATGGATTCCGGCGGACGCTGGACCATGAAACGGATGTGGGGAACCGCGCCGGACAACCTGTACGGCGTGTGCACCGATGGCAAAATTCTGCATTACGACGGTAAGGTGTGGAAGCCGGAGGATACAGAAAACTTTCCACCCATGTCCGGCATCTGGGGCCGGGGAACGGATGATATTTATGTCGGTTGCCGGTTGGGAAAAATCGGCCACTGGTCGGGTTCTCAATGGAAGTTCATGAGTTCGGGCACCAACACCGATGTCGCCGCCTTGTGGGGCAATGAGGAGTGCATGTACGCCGTTGGGTTCGACGGGTTGGTCCTGCGTCTGGTGGACGACCATTGGACACGGCTCACCTTCAACTCCAACGCCGAGCTGTACAGTATTTGCGGGTTCGGTTCTGACAACATGTACTTCTGTGGCTCCGACGGCACGATTATCCATTTCAACGGTGCCGAGTTCAAGGAAATGCCCTCGCAAACCATGGAATTCTTCCTCGACATCTGGGGACCCAGTGCGGAGTTCGTGTTCGCCATCGGCGATTTGGGCATGATCATGTTTCTCGACGGCGACCAGTGGACCCGCATCGAATCCAATACCGAGGAATACCTGACCGCCATCTGGGGGACCTCCGAAGAGAATATGTACGCGGTCGGCGACAACGGCCTCATCCTGCACTGGAACGGCGAAGACTGGACCGCCGTCGAGTAGTTTCTTAATGCTTGAATTGTTTAAGGTTCAAGTAACGGCTCCAAGTTCGTTCCTGCCAGTTTCAAACCCCTTGACCGTTCTCATCCGAAATGATAAAGTCTGGAAACTAACTTATTGAAATTGTGACGACTTTTGGGAGTCGCAGACCATCCTGGCACAGTTTCGCTGTGCTTTTTTTATTGAGCGTTTATGGCCTATAAACCGACATTCGAGGAATTTAAGGAGCGAGCCCAACAGGGCAACCTGATTCCTGTGTACAAGGAAATCCTGGCCGATCTTGACACCCCGGTTTCCGCCTACATGAAAATCGGCGGGGAGCCGTATTCGTTTCTGCTCGAAAGTGTCGAAGGCGGGGACAAGTGGGCGCGTTACTGTTTTCTGGGATGCGGTCCGTCCACCATCATCGAGACCAAAGGCTCTACCGTTATCGTCCGCAACAACGGCGTCGAAGAAAAGAAAAATGTCGACGGCACTATTCCGCTGTCGGTACTGAAAGAGATTCTGTCGCAATACAAACCGGTGGACACGCCGGGGTTGCCCCGGTTCTCCGGCGGCGCGGTCGGGTTTATCAGTTACGACATGGTGCGCTTTTTCGAAAACCTGCCGGATGAGACCGAAGACGATCTGGATATTCCCGATTCGATTTTCATCATCACCGACACCCTGTTAATCTTCGACAACGTCAACCAGACGATCAAGATAGTGTCTAACGCCCAAACCGAAGGGCGCGACCTGGCAGAGGTGTATCAGGAAACCACCGCCCAGATCGACGCCCTTGAAAAGAAACTGCGCCAGCCCGTACCTCACATGCCGACCGGAGATTCCACATCGTCCGTGGATGAGGACCCGCGCATCGAATCCAATTTCGCCAAGGAGCAGTTCAAAGAGGCGGTGCTCAAGGCCAAGCGCTACATCCACGAGGGTGACGCTATTCAGGTGGTGTTGTCGCAACGTCTCAAGTTTGATCTCCAGCAGGACCCGTTTACAATTTACCGCGCTCTCAGAACCATCAACCCGTCCCCCTATATGTACTATCTGAATTTTAAGGACGTTCAGGTGGTTGGTTCCTCCCCGGAGGTGCTGGTGCGGCTGGAAGGCGATCAGGTCGAGGTCCGCCCCATCGCGGGAACACGCAAGCGTGGTGAAAACGAAGACGAGGATCAATTTTTGGAGAAGGATCTTCTGCAGGACGAAAAGGAGTTGGCGGAGCACATCATGCTGGTGGATCTGGGGCGAAACGACCTCGGGCGGGTGGCTGAGATCAACTCCATCGAAGTGAACGAGAAATTCACCATCGAACGTTATTCCCACGTCATGCACATCGCCTCCAACGTACGCGGACGGTTGAAGAAAGGCCTCGACTGTTTCGACGTGCTTAAAGCGGCGTTCCCGGCGGGCACGGTAAGCGGGGCGCCCAAGATTCGCGCCATGGAAATCATTGATGAGTTGGAACCGACCCGGCGCGGACTCTACGCCGGTGCGGTCGGCTATATCAGTTTTTCGGGGAATATGGATACCGCCATCGCCATCCGCACTCTGGTGGTGAAGGATCAGATCGGTTACCTCGGCGTCGGCGCGGGGATCGTCGCCGACTCGGTTCCGGAAAATGAATTCGAAGAAACCATGAGCAAGGGGCGGGCCATGCTCAAGGCCATCGGCCTGGCCGGCAGGGGGCTTCTGCCATGATTCTAATGATCGACAACTACGATTCCTTCACCTACAACCTCGTTCAATACATGGGGGAACTGGGCGCGGAGCTGGAGGTGTACCGCAACGATCAGATCACCCCTGAGGAGATTGAACAACTGAATCCCCGGAGAATCGTGATTTCCCCTGGACCCTGCACCCCCTCGAAAGCGGGCATCTCCAAGGATGTCGTGCGGCGCTTCGCCGGAAAAATTCCCTTGCTGGGCGTGTGCCTGGGGCATCAGTCGGTGGCGGAGGCGTTCGGCGGCGAAATTATTAAGGCCAAAAAACTCATGCACGGCAAAACCTCGATGATCCGGCACGACGGCAAAACCATTTTCAAGGGACTGCCGGACCCGTTCGAGGCCACCCGCTACCATTCGCTGGTGGTCAACCGGAAAACCCTGCCCGACTGTTTTGAAATCACCGCCGAATCAGACGACGGCGAAATCATGGGCATCCGCCACAAGGAACTGGCGGTGGAGGGCGTGCAGTTCCATCCGGAATCGATCTTGACGATTCATGGAAAAGATTTGCTGAAAAACTTTATCGATCTCCCCGCGGAGAAAGTCAACGAACATGAAAGCACAGGACATTCTGCATAAGGTGGTTGACGGCCACGACCTGACGGAAGAGGAAATGGTGTCCATCATGACCCAGATCATGGAGGGCAAAGTGGACCGCTCGCTGTTGGGAGCGTTTCTCACCGCGCTTCGCATGAAAGGCGAGACGGTGGCGGAAATTTCCGGCGCGGCCAAGGTGATGCGCGAAAAGGCGGAGCCGCTGAACATCCCGGTGGCAGGGGTGGTTGATACCTGCGGCACCGGCGGCGACGGCGCCGACACCTTCAATATTTCCACCACCGCCGCGTTTGTCGTGGCGGGCGTGGGGATTCCAGTCGCCAAGCACGGCAACCGGGCGGTCTCCAGCCGGTCGGGAAGTGCCGATGTGCTGAAAAGCCTGGGGGTCAATATTGAGGCGGACAAAGAGGTCGTTGAACGCTGTATCGAGTTGGCGGGCATCGGTTTCCTGTTCGCGCCTACCCTGCATAAAGCCATGAAGCACGCAGTGGATGTTCGCCGTGAGTTGGGCTTTCGGACGGTGTTCAATTTGCTGGGACCATTGACCAATCCTGCGGGAGTCAAAGCGCAGGTGGTGGGGGTGTTCGATTCCAAATGGACGTCGCCTCTCGCCAACGTCCTCAAAAATCTCGGAACCCGGCACGCGTTTGTGGTGCACGGCGAGGACGGCCTCGATGAAATTACCCTAACGTGTAACACTAAAATATCTGAGCTAAATAACGGACAAATAAAAGATTATAATCTCGATCCTACGGAACTGGGCCTCGAGTATTGTTCCGCGCAGGATTTGAAAGGCGGTTCCGCTGATGACAACGCCACCATCTTACGGGAGTTGCTGGATGGAGCCGGCGGACCTAAACGCGATATCGTTTTGTTGAACGCATCGGCGGCCATTATCGCGGCGGGCAAGGCGGCCAATTTTAAGGAAGGACTGGACGTGGCCCGGAAATCCATCTCTTCCGGTGAAGCACGGCAGAAGTTGAAAGACCTGTGCCGCCTCAGTCATTCATAGGTCAGGGGACGATGGCAAATATTCTCGACAAAATTTTTGACGCCAAAAAAGCGGAGCTGGAGGAAACTCGGCGCAAGGTCTCATTGGCCGAGGTTAAAAACAAAATCCGGGACCAGAGGGATGTGATCCCCATTGGAGATGCGTTGCAGGCCTCCACAGAAGGATCTAAAATCATCGCGGAAATTAAGCGCCGCACGCCGTTCAAAGGCGACCTGGTGGAACAGTTCGATCCCCTGGGCATTGCCAGGACGTATGCTGACGGCGGAGCGACAGCGATCTCCATACTGACCGAAAGCCGGTTTTTCGGTGGCAAGCTGGAGACTGTGGCGGAGGCGAGCCAGACGGTAACCGTTCCGCTGTTAAGGAAAGATTTCATATTTGCCGAATATCAGGTCTATGAATCGCGCGCCTGCGGGGCCGATGGTTTTCTGTTGATCGCCACCTCGCTGGACAAGAATCAGTTGAAGGACCTGCTGGAATTGGGAAAAGAAATAGGCCTGACAGCCCTCGTGGAAACGCATCACGAACGGGACATGGAAAAGGCGTTTCATGCCGGAGTCGAGTTGCTGGGGATCAACAACCGGGATTTGACCACGGGTAAAACCGATCTGGAAATCTCCCGCCGACTGCTCAAGGAAACACGCGGCATGGACAACCTGCTCCTCGTGTGCGAGAGCGGCATTGACAACCGCGCCCAGATCGATGAATTCGAGGGGCTGGGAATGCATGCGTTTCTCATCGGCGAAAGCCTGATGAAAGCGGACAACATTTCCGATAAACTTCAGGAGTTTACGGGACATGGTAAAACCCAACCCGCCCGTTAGGGTCAAGGTCTGCGGCACCACCCGGCTGAAGGACGCCCTGCTGGCTGTGGAATGCGGCGCCGATGCCATCGGGTTCATCTTTTACAAGAAAAGCCCGCGCTGTGTGACCTTGAAAACGGCGAAAGAAATTTGTTCGAAACTGCCACCATTCGTCCACCGGGTCGGGGTGTTTGTGAACGAGACTGCCGAGAATGTCAACCGCATCGCTGACCGTTGTGGATTGGACGCGGTTCAATTGCATGGCGACGAGTCGCCCGCGTTCTGCAATAAGATCAGGCACCGGGTGATCAAGGCAATTCGGGTTCAGAATGCCGGATCGCTTAAAGGTTTGTCTAAATATACGGTGGACGGTTTTCTACTGGATACGTTTAAAGATGATCAGTGGGGCGGCACGGGAAAAGTGTTCGACTGGGACCTCGCCCGGCGTGTGAAAAAGCACGGGCCGATCATCATCGCCGGCGGCCTGAACCCGCGCAACGTAAAAGAGGCCATCAGGAAAGTTCAACCGTATGGCGTGGATGTCAGCTCGGGGGTCGAGCAGTCGCCCGGCAAAAAGGATCCCAAAAAATTAAAAGCGTTTCTGAAAACAGTGCGCGGAAGTTAACTGGAAAATGTTATGAGTTCACCCACATTACCGGATCGAACCGGCCATTTCGGAGAATTCGGCGGCAAGTTCGTGATTGAAACCCTGATGCCGGCCCTCGAAGAACTGGAAAAATTGTACAACGAAGCGCGGATCGATCCTGAATTCCAGAAACAGCTCAAATTTTATCTGGAACATTATGTGGGGCGTCCATCGCCGCTGTATTTCGCGGAGAACCTGACCCGGAAGCTGGGCGGCGCGAAGATCTATCTCAAGCGCGAGGATTTGAACCACACCGGCGCGCATAAGATCAACAACACCATCGGCAGCGCTCTCCTCACCCTACGGATGGGCAAGAAGCGGGTCATCGCCGAAACCGGAGCGGGCCAGCACGGCGTGGCCACCGCCACCGCCGCCGCATTATTCGATCTGGAATGCGAAGTGTTCATGGGCGAAGAGGATATCCGCCGCCAGGCCCTCAATGTGTTCCGCATGAAACTGCTCGGCGCGAAAGTCATCCCGGTTTCCTCCGGGACGCGCACGCTGAAAGACGCCACCAGCGAGGCCATCCGCAACTGGATCACCACGGTGGAAGACACGCATTACATCATCGGCTCGGTGGTGGGTCCGCACCCGTTTCCGATGATCGTGCGGGATTTCCAGCGAATCATCGGCGACGAAACCAAGGAACAGATCATGCAAACCGAAGGCCGCCTGCCGGACGTACTGGTGGCCTGTGTCGGCGGCGGCAGTAATTCCATGGGATTGTTTTTCCCCTTCGCCGAGGACAAGCAAGTCAAAATGATCGGCGTCGAAGCTGCGGGATACGGTATCGAAACCGGCAAACATGGCGCGTCGTTGGGCCACGGCGCAGTTGGAATCCTGCACGGTATGAAAAGTTATCTGCTGTTCGACGGCGACGGGCAGATTACGGAAGCTCACTCCATTTCCGCCGGACTGGATTATCCCGGAGTTGGAGCCGAGCACAGTCATTTCAAGGACAGCAAACGCGCGGAGTACACGTCCATCACCGATAAAGAAGCGCTGGAAGGATTCAAATTGCTGTCGCGCACCGAAGGCATCATCCCCGCGCTGGAATCGGCGCACGCCATCGCCCACGTGGCGAAGGTCGCGCCGAACATGAAAAAAGACGAAGTGATTGTCATCTGCCTTTCGGGACGGGGCGACAAGGACGTCAACCAGGTGGCGGATTTTCTTGAGGAGGAACGGTGAGCCGGATTCAAAAACAATTCGACTGGTTGCAGTCCAAAAACGAGAAAGCTCTGGTGGGTTTCATTACCGCCGGCGACCCGGATCTGGAGAGCACCCGGGAACTGTTCTCGGTGATCGAAGAGGGTGGGGCGGACATCATTGAGTTGGGCGTACCGTTTTCCGATCCCTTGGCGGACGGGCCGGTAATTCAGGCCGCCTCCCAGCGTTCCCTCAAAAGTGGCACCACTCTTAAAAAAATAATCCAACTGGTGCGCGAGATTCGCCAGGCGTCGCAACTGCCCATTGTGTTGATGACCAGCTTCAACCCAGTGTTCGTGTACGGACAGCAAGCGTTTGTGAAGGACGCCGTCGAGGCCGGTGTGGACGGGGTGATCGTTCCCGATCTGCCTCCGGAAGAGTCGGAGGAGTTTGACGCATATGCGTTGGCGCAAGGACTGGACGTGATTTATCTGCTGGCTCCCACCAGCACGCCGGATCGGATCAAAATGATCGGCTCCAAAAGCCGCGGATTTATCTATTACGTCTCCCTCACCGGTGTGACCGGAACGAGGAGTTCCCTGGCGCAGGGCATGGAGGAGAAAGTGAAACGGATCAAGCAGGCGACTGCTCTGCCGGTGCTGATTGGATTCGGAATCTCTGGGCCGGAGCAGGCCAAAGCGGCATCTGGGTTTTCCGACGGGGTGATCGTCGGCAGCGCCATCGTCCGCATGATCGAAGAAAACCCGGACTCCGCTGAGCGCAATGAAAAACTCAAGGTATTTGTCCGCCACCTGAAACAGGCGCTTCAGGACTGCAAATAGGGACGGCCGATGCCCCCAAAAATTTCGGTTATCATCCCTGCCTACAACGAAGAACAATCCCTTCCCCATGTCCTGAACGATCTTCCCCGAGACCGATTACACCAGATCATTGTGGTCGATAACCGTTCGGCCGACCGGACCGCCGAAGTGGCCCGTGAGAACGGAGCGATGGTGGTCCATGAAAGGCGCCGGGGTTATGGCCGGGCTTGCCTTGCCGGAATGGCCGCGCTGGACGCCCCCGATATCGTGGTGTTTCTCGACGGCGATTACAGCGACTATCCCGAGGAAATCGATCTGCTGGTGGCGCCGATCATTGCCGGAGAGGCCGATTTTGTGGTGGGCAGCCGCATGCTCCTTGCCGAGAGCCGGCAGGCCCTGCTTCCTCAGGCTCGATACGGCAACCAGCTGGCGGTATTCTTGATCCGCTTGTTTTTCCGCCATACGTTTACCGATCTTGGCCCCTTCCGGGCGATCCGTTACCAATCTTTACAGGCCATCGAGATGCGTGACAAGGATTTCGGCTGGACGGTCGAAATGCAGATCAAGGCCGTGAAGGGCGGGTTGCGTATCCGGGAGGTGGCGGTGCGTTACCGGATACGCATCGGCGTGTCCAAAATCACCGGCACCTTATCCGGCACCCTGCAAGCGGGCACAAAAATTATCTACACGATCTTCAAATATTTGATAACCTGACCTGACTCATTTCCGCCGGTAATGTCGATGTGCCGGACCCTCGAACGGAAAATCCAAATGCCGCGATCCCTTTTAAAATTTCTTGTGTTATGGAGTGGGGTCCTCTTATTGATCCCGAGTTCTTCCGCCCTGGCTCTGGACATGGAGAGTCTGGTGCAAAGCCGTTTGAGCAAGGACGGTACAACCCTCGATTTGACCCGAAAGAAAATCAGGACCGCCGGCGCCCGGCAACTGGCTCAGATGGAAGCCTTGAAGGGGGTGACCACCCTGTTGCTGGAGGGCAACCAGATCAAAAAGGAGGGGATGGAAGCGCTGGCGCAGTCTCCCCATCTGGCGCAACTGAAGCACTTGGACTTATGGGGAAATTTCCTGGGAGATCTCGGCTTGCAAGCTCTGGTGGAATCGCCCTTCCTGAAGAATCTGGAAACCCTCAAACTCTGGAAAAATGAGATCAGCGAAGACGGCCTCGCCCTGATGGCGGAATCGAATCATTTTCAACACCTGAAAACCCTGTTGCTGAACGACAACCTCATCACTCCGGAGGGGGCCGGATATCTGGCGCAATCCAAGGGATTTCCAAATCTGGAAACCCTGAGCCTGTATCGAAATGAAATCGGCGATGAAGGGGCGGTGGCTCTGGCCCGGTCGCCCCATTTCCCCAATTTGACCCAGTTGTATGTTGGGCAAAATAACATTAGCGATGCCGGTGCGGTCGAGTTGATCAAATCACCAAATTTTCCGAAGTTGGTTGTACTGGATATGATTCAGAATAAGTTGGGGGAAGAAACATTAAAGGCCAAGTTCAAATTCAACCGGGACCGGGGAATCGAGATCGTTCTTCGATAGTAGAATATTTACTTTAAGTAAATAATCATAAGTCATGATAATTAATATAAAAACACTGCATCAATTTAGGGTAGGCTGTGGCTTTTTTGGTGTTCTCTTCCTGTTCTCCGGGGCGATGGTTCAATCCGCTCCGGGACCGGACCGTTACCCTTACAAGGACATCGGCGACGGCAAAATGGCAACGGAAGTGGTTTTAACCCTGGTCGACGGAGTGGCGGTCGATCCCGAGGGAAATATTTATATTTCGCACCGGTCCAAAAACCGTATACGCAAAATCGATAAGGACGGCATCATCACCACCGTTGCAGGAAACGGGAAGGCGGGTTTCGGCGGCGACCACGGTCCGGCGTTAAAAGCAACTTTTAATTTTCCCGCAGGATTATGTCTGGATCAAAAGGGAAACCTGTTTGTGGCCGACCGCAATAACCATCGCATTCGCCGGATAGATGTTGCGGGAACCGTGACCACCGTGGCCGGCACCGGCAACCCCGATATGGGGGGCGATGGCGGACCGGCGGTGAAAGCCCATCTCAATTATCCGTCCGATCTGGTTTGTGACGGTAAGGGTAATTTGTATATTTCCGACCGGTCCAACAACCGTATTCGAAAGGTCGATACCCAGGGCGTGATCACCACCGTGGTGGGGCTGGGCCTGCCCGAATTTGGCGGCGATTTTGGCCCGGCGGTGGACGCCTTTCTGAAATATCCGTTCGGGATCGACCTCGATGCCGAAGGCAATCTGTACATCGCCGACCGGGGCAATAATCGTGTCCGTAAGGTCGATACCCAGGGAATTATCACCACGGTGGCGGGGGACAGCAGCCATTTTTTCTCCGGGGATTACGGACCGGCCACGCGCGCCAGCCTGGCTTATCCCACCGATGTGGCGGTCGATCCGCGCGGCAACCTTTACATTGCCGACCGGAACAACAACCGGATACGCAAGGTGGACCCGCTGGGCATCATGACGACGGTGATGGGGATCGGCAAATACGAATATAACGGAGACAACGAAATCGCCTCCGAAACCACCCTGCATTTGCCCTTTGTCTTGGCGCACCATCCCGATGGCAAGTTGATTATCGTGGACCGCAGCCATTTCAGAGTCCGCAGCATGGATCTTAAAACACACGCCATGGCCACCGTGGCGGGTAATGGAAAATCATGGTTCCGGGGTGACGGCGGCCCGGGGACGGGGGCGAACTTGGAGTTTCCTTCGGGAATTGGGATAGACAGCAAAGGCAATATCATTTTTTCCGATAAAATGAGTAACCGCCTGCGTTTCATCGACCGCAAAGGTTTTATCTACACCCTTGCGGGGTCCGGTTATCAGGGCAATGAGGGGGACGGCGGCCCGGTCTCCGAAGCCTCACTTTACCTGCCGGATGCCATGGTGGTGGACCGAAAGGACAATATTTACTTCATTTCTCCGCAGGGGCCCAGTAAGTTTGTCCGTAAAATCGACACTCAGGGCCGAATCACCCGGTTTGCCGGAAGCGGAGTGTTGGGCGACACCGGAGACGGTGGCCCAGCGGTTTCAGCGTCTTTTGGCGTGATCCAGGATTTGGCGGTGGATGGCGAGGGGAACGTCTATCTGGTGGATTTGACCAACCGCAAAATCCGCCGGGTGGATTCCCGGGGAATCGTGTCCACCCTGGCTCTGGAGCACTGGCAGAAGATTACCGATGAAGAAATTCATCCCAATGGCATCGCCATCAATTCGTCCGGAGAAATATTTGTTTCCGATTCAGGAAGTAGTAAAATCAGGAAAATCGACCGGAACCAGAAGGTGACAACGTTTGCCGGCACGGGGGCCTTTGAAGACAGCGGCGACGGGGGGCCGGCCATCGAAGCGGGTATCCGGTCTCCGGGAGGATTGACCTTCGGCCCGGACGGAGAATTATTTATCGCCGAAGAAACCAGCCACCGCATCCGCAAAATCAACCGGGAAGGGAAAATCCTTCATGTGGCGGGAACGGGCGTGGCGGGTTATAGTGGTGACGGCGGCCCTGCAACCCGGGCGCAGTTGAAAAGTCCGTATCGCATGGTTTTCGACCGGCAAGGGAACCTGTATTTTTCAGACCGGGACAACCATCGGATCCGGAAAATCGATCCCAAGGGAATCATCTCTACGGTCGCCGGCAACAGCAATATCGGCTGGTTGCAGGACGGTTTGGAAGTTCGAATAACAGTGCATAATTTTCCATGAAAACATTTCGTCTAAAAATAATGGGCGTGCATTGGCTGGGAGCGGCGGTTCTGCTGCTGGCAGGGGTGGGGACCGCTTACGCCCTGGATATCAACGCGATCATCCTTAAAGAGCTTAAGGAAGATGGAAAATATCTGAAGCTGAATTACAGCGGAATGCTGTATGACAAGGGGATCCAGCAACTGGCGCAGTCGAAGTTTCTGGGAAAGGTGGAGACCCTCGATTTGAATACTCATAATATAGGCGACGACGGTGCGGAGGCGCTGGCACAATCGAAATATCTCCAGAATCTGAAGGTGCTCAATCTGT
Organism: Nitrospinota bacterium; assembly: GCA_027298165.1. Classification (GTDB taxonomy): domain Bacteria; phylum Nitrospinota; class Nitrospinia; order Nitrospinales; family Nitrospinaceae; genus SZUA-226. The sequence continues at coordinate 2,052 of JAPUGN010000089.1, read as the reverse complement.
TCAATAACCAGATTGAAAGCGACGGCGTGAAAGCCCTGTTCGAATCCAAGGCCTATCCCAAATTGACCACGATCAGTTTGTTCGGAAATAAAATTAGAACCAAAGGCGCCGAAGCCATCGCCGAGTCCAAAGCGATCATAGTTCTGGAAACGCTGGATTTGACCGGAAACCTGATCGGCGACGACGGGCTCAAAGCGTTGGCACAATCCGAGGTGATGGGCCATATCAAGGAGTTGCGGCTGGCGAAGAACGAAATCAGCGATCGGGGCCTCAAGATTTTAAGCCAGTCCAAATATTTGGCTCATCTCGAGATTCTGGATCTCGGAGGAAATAAAATTGGACCGGGCGGCATCCAGAGTCTGGCCGATTCCAAGACCCTGACTCGTCTCAAAACCCTGTTGCTTAAAAACAACAAGCTGGGGGATCAGGGAATGCTCTCCATGACCCAGTCGCCGGTGTTCAAAAACCTGATCGAGCTGGATCTGCAGTGGAACGGCATTACCACCCAGGGGGCTCTGTATTTGGGAAACTCCAAGGTTTTGTTCAGCCTGCAGTTCCTCCGGATGTGGGGCAACGAGATCGGAGAAAAAGGAGTGGAGGCCATTAAGAATAAATTGAAGGGAATTAAGAACCCCCTTTACCCCTCCGCCGCCAGTGATTGACATGTCCGAGAAAAACTTATCTGAAATTGCGGCAGACGCCAAAGCCGCAGCCCTGGTGCTCGCCCGGTTGGATACGGAGACCAAGAACCGGGTGTTGCAGGCCATGGCGGCGCAGATTGAAAATCATGGAGCTGAAATTCTGGAGGCCAACCGCAGGGACTTGGAGTTCGCCAAGAATGAGAACGTTCCCGGACCCCTCGTGGCGCGGCTGGCAGTGGATGAAACCAAGGTCCGGGGCATGGCCGAGGGTATCCGCAGTGTCTCCGGACTTCCCGACCCAGTGGGGCAGAAACAGGCGACAATGGAACTGGACGACGGATTGGAGTTGACCCGCGTCTCCTGTCCGATCGGGGTGATCGGTGCCATTTTCGAGTCCCGGCCCGACGCCGTTCCCCAGATTTCCTCCCTATGTTTGAAATCGGGCAACGCGGTGATTTTGAAGGGTGGCACCGAGGCGCAACACTCCAACCGGGTAATTGTGGATCTTATTCAACAAGCCCTGTCGGAGGTGGAGGGTGTGCCGGCGGCGGCGGTGCAATTGATCGAAACCCGGGCCGAAGTGGCGGAAATGTTGAAGCAGGATAAATACATCAACCTGGTGATCCCACGCGGGAGTAACTCGTTTGTCCGTTACGTCCAAGAGAATACCAAAATTCCCGTCCTCGGACATTCGGAGGGCTTGTGCCACGTGTATATCGATGAGGAAGCGAATATCGAGAAGGCCATCCGAGTGGCCATCGATTCCAAACTCCAATATGCCGCCGCCTGCAATGCCATGGAAACCCTGCTCGTGCATGAGCGGATCGCTCCGAAGGTGTTGCCGTCCCTGGTGGCGCAATTCCGCGAAAAGGGCGTGGAACTGGTGGGTTGCCTGAAAGTCTGCAGTCTGATTCCCGATTTAAAAAAGGCGGAGACTAGCGACTGGGACACGGAATACAACGATCTCAAGTTGTCCATCAAACTGGTGGACGGTATGGTGGAGGCCATCGACCATATCAACACCCACGGGTCGGGCCACACGGATACCATCGTCACCGAAAACCGGGAGAAGGCCGAACGGTTTATGAACGAAGTGGATTCGGCCAGCGTCATGGTAAATGCCTCCACCCGGTTTGCGGACGGATTCCGGTTCGGCCTCGGCGCAGAAATCGGGATCAGCACCAATAAAACCCATGCCCGGGGACCGGTGGGTTTGGAAGGCCTTGTCATTTACAAATACAAACTTGTAGGCGACGGCCAGATTGTGGCAGATTATTCGGGAAAAAATGGAAAATCCCTCAAACACAAACTACTGGATGCATAAACGGCGGCCGCAGAGGGGGGCACCGGTTCGCAGGGTGAAGTGGTTTGTCGGGATGGTATGCTGATTTATGGAAAATGAATCACAACA
>JAPUGN010000088.1 GCA_027298165.1 Nitrospinota bacterium | reverse complement strand
TCGACCCGCAAACCGGTCACATGAAGGACATGGGGTATTGGCGTCTGTTGCGCAACGAACTGATCGCCGCCGCCAAGGTGCAGAAGTCTCTGCTCTTTCCCGAGGACCAAGGCGATCCGTTTTACACCTACGCTGAGTTGTACGACGACGTTATCGGCCAACCCTGCCTCGACGAGTTCATCGCGGAGTATTTGAAATTCGTCATCGAGAAATACAAGATGGAACCGGGCAAGGTGAAATTATTGTCCATCGGTTGCGGCACGGGGATTGTGGAAAATTACATGATTCAACAACTCGGCCTGTCGGGCGATCACCTTCTTGGAATCGACAAATCGGAGGCGATGGTGCAGGTGGCGTCGCGGCACATCACCGCCAAGGCTGAAGATATTCTGGCGTTGAGCGATCAGACGTGGGACGTCACCTACTGCGGCCTCAACGTGTTCCAGTACCTGTCGCCGGAAAAGCTGGACGAGGCGCTGGCGGTGACGGCGCAGATCACCCAACCCGGCGGATACTTTTTCGGCGACTTCATCACGCCGGACCACATCCGCACTTATCCGCATGTGATCCGGTCGAAGACCGGCAACATCATCTCCCTGCGCAACCCGGTGCTGATCGAAGACGGCAACTATACGTTTCAGCAGAGCGAGATTTTAAACGTCAGCCGCAACAACGACCGGCTCCTCATCACCAACGAGGGTAAGCATCTCAGATTCCTGCCGCCGATGTGGCGTCTCCGGCAGGAATTTGAAAAAGCATTCAAAGGCAAAGTTGATATTTATGATGCGGTAACGCTCAAACCCATCGGCGCCAAAGCCGACACCTGCCCCTCCACCCGCTATCTTCTCGTCGCACAGAAAAGCCGTTGACCGTATTACAGAAGAAATATAACAACAGATGAACACCGATAAACACGGATCCTTCGTTTTACTCAGGATGACAAACGGCGCGAAATGTCATTCTGAGGAGGCTCCAGGCCGACGAAGAATCTGTGTTTGAGGATAGTAGCAGAAGGTTGTCAGGATGAGTTTAAAAAATCATCTAATTTTTGAGCGGAACCTTTAAAAACCTCTGTCACCACATAATACAAGGAGTCATCTTCAGTAATTAAAATATAATTATTTTTGATTGCTGTATCTGCTATGAGAGCATCATGGGGATTACTTTTATTTTTATTCTTTTTATCCTTTTTATTTAATGCTTCTAAAATTTTTCCAACCTGATTATCACTGGCCCATTTGGATTCACCCCATCTTGACCGACCCCACAAGGCTGATTCCGTGGGTATCGAAACCACTATTTCTTCAAAGATGGACAACAATTCATCCCGGCGGGTTGCATTTTGGGTATTAATGATTTCATCTCTTTGAACGTGAGTAGCAAAAAATATTTTGTCGGGTCTATTAAAATTATGTAAATCCCAATCGTGATCTAAAATCCTGTTAATGATATTGGTGTCCACCATATATTGCTTCATTCATTTCACCACCGCTTTATTGATTTTCTCGGCGATGGGTTTGGTGATGCCGGGGAGTTTTTGCAGGTCTTCAAGCGTGGCGTTTTTGATATTCTCGAGACTGCCGAATTCTTTCAGCAACATCAACCGGCGCTTTTTGCCGATGCCGGGGATGCCCTCCAGCGGCGAAGTCATCGCCCCTTTATCCCGCAGCTTGCGGTGGTAGTCGATGGCAAACCGGTGCGATTCGTCGCGCACCCGCTGAAGCAAAAACCGCGACGGCGAGTTGTCCGCAAACCACACCGGGTCTTTCCTCCCCACCAGGAACACTTCGTCGGAATCGAGATCGCTCCGGAACTTGCCCTTGGCGATGCAGGCGAGATCGATCCGCCCTTCCAGCTCCAGGCTCTCCAGCACCTTATATCCCGTATTGAGATGCCCCTTGCCGCCGTCAATCAATACCAGATCGGGCAGCGGCTGGCCTTCATCCAATAACCGCGCATACCGGCGGGTCATCACTTCGGTGATCATGGCGTAGTCGTCGATGCCTTCTACCGTCTTGATTTTGAATCGGCGGTATTTTCCCTTTTCGGCCCTGGCATTTTCGAAAAAGACCATCGAGCCCACCGCGCTCGTCCCGGAAATATTTGAAATGTCGAAGCCCTCGATCACGCGCGGAAAATTTTTGAGCGACAAGGCCTCCTGCAACTCCTCCAGACTGCGCGTTGCCACGTCCTCTTTATCCAATTCAGTGCGCATGGCGAAACGCGCATTCTCTTCCGCCATGGTGACCAGCCCGCGCTTCTTGCCTTTCTGCGGCACCTCGATATGCACTTTGGCCTGCTTCTTTTCCGTCAGCCACTGTTCGATCAACTCGCCGTCTTCAATGGCATGCGACAGCAGAATCGCCGACGGCAACACCAGCTCGTCGGCGTAATACTGCTTGAGAAACGACGCCAGGGTTTCGCTTGCGTCTGCCTGGTTGAGGTTTTTCATTTTGTAGATTTTCTCGGCGATCATTTTGCCGTTGCGGACGGCGAGCAGTTGCACCATCGACCAGCCGCGGTCAAGGGTACAGGCGATGACGTCCTGGTTGACCTGCGAGGTGGAAATAATCTTCTGCTTGTCGACCACGGTGTTGACGGCTTCGATCGTATCGCGGAACACCGCCGCCTCTTCATAACGCTGATGCGCCGAAGCGTCGTCCATCTTCTGCTGCAAGCTCTTCACCAGCTGGGTGTTCTGGCCCTTTAGAAACAGGATCACGTCCTTGACCACCCTGGCGTAATCTTCCGGCGTCACCAGTCCGGCGCAGGGGGCGAGACAGCGCTTCATCTGGTAATTGAGGCAGGGCCGGCGTTTCGGATTGCCGTCCAGCTCGTCGTTGCTTTGTCTGAGCGGAAAAATTTTGTAGATGAGGCGGATGGTCTCGCGCACCTCCCGCACCATGGTGTAGGGACCGAAATAGGTCGCCCCATCTTTTTTGACCCGCCGCACCACCTCCAGCCGGGGATAGATCTCCTGTGTGGTCATGCGGATGTAGGGATAATGTTTGTCGTCCTTCAGCAGGACGTTGTAGCGCGGCTGGTGTTTCTTGATGAAATTGCTTTCGAGGATGAGCGCTTCCTGCTCGGTCGGGGTGGTGAGAAACTTGATATCCCTCACCTTGCGCACGAAGACGCGTGTGCGCGGGGCGTGGTCCGCCGCATCGGAAAAATAGGATCGCACGCGATGGAACAGCGATTTGGCCTTCCCGATATAAAGCATTCCCCCCTTGCCGTCCTTCATGATATATATTCCGGGACGTTTGGGTATCTGATCGAGAATTTCTTTCAGATGGTTTTTCTGAGCCAAAGGACTTTCCTCCATTCTATCCTGCGGACCGAGCATCCGGCTGTTCTGATTATATAGTAAGGTCTGGCCCGCCCGCATCACCTGCCATTGAATAACCTATAATTCAATGGCTTGCCCCATTATCCCATGACCGTTATACTGAATCATGATGGCTGATCCCAATCACAAACGAGGGCTCTGGAAAACCCGGATGGGGTTTATTCTGGCGGCGTCAGGTTCCGCAGTCGGCCTGGGCAATGTCTGGAAGTTCCCCTACATCGCCGGGGAGAATGGAGGCGGCGCGTTCGTCCTCGTTTATCTGATCTGTATCGCTTTGGTGGGACTCCCGATCATGCTGGCCGAGTTCACCGTCGGGCGCAAAACCAATCTTAATCCCGTCGGCGCGTTCCAACAACTCAAACCCGGCACAGCCTGGGTAGGCATCGGGTTCATGGGAGTGCTCGCCGGTTTCCTCATCCTGTCCTTTTACGGCGTTGTCGGGGGGTGGACCCTCGCTTACGTGGTCAAATCCCTGGCGCATTCGATAGAGCAATTCACCAGCCCCACCGCAGCGGAAACATTCTTTGATAGCTTCATCGCCAATACCGGCCAGGTCATCCTCTACCATGCCTTGTTTATGGGGCTGACCATTGCCATCGTCATCAAAGGGGTGCATGGCGGCATCGAAAAAGCCTGCGATATTTTGATGCCAACACTGGTGGTGATGCTGGTGATCCTCATGATCCGGGCATTGACGTTGGACGGCGCCATGGACGGCATTAAGTTTTATCTGTATCCCGACTTCAGCAAACTGAACGGCCAGGTGGTGCTCCTGGCGATGGGACAGGCCTTTTTCTCTCTGAGTCTCGGCATGGGCGCCATGCTCACCTACGGCAGTTATCTGCCCGCCAAAGAAAACCTGACCACGGCCACCCTCTACGTGGTTTTATTCGATACCCTGATCGCTCTACTGATGGGCATGGTGATCTTTCCCGCCGTATTCGCCATGGGCCTGGAACCCACCGGAGGCCCCGGCCTGGTGTTTATTGTCCTCCCAGCGGTGTTTTCCGGCATGCCATTCGGCTGGATCGCGTCGATCATCTTTTTCGGACTGCTGGCCATTGCCGCATTGACCTCGGCGATTTCCCTGTTGGAAGTGGTGGCGGCATATTTCATCGACCAGAAAAAGTGGGGGCGTAAAAAGGCTGTGCTGGTCATGGGAGGGGTGATTTTTGCGCTGGGGATTCCGTCGGGACTCTCTTTTGGCCTGCTGGCGGACGCCAAACTGTTCGATATGACTTTCTTCGAAAATATCGACAACATCGCCTCCAATTACCTGCTCCCCCTCGGCGGCATGTTGACCGCCGTCTTCGTCGGCTGGATCTGGGGCACGAAAAAAGCCCATCAGGAAATCGAGCGGGCCGAGACCCAATTTCACTGGGGGGCCTACTGGGGATTCGTCATTCGGTACATCGCTCCGGTGGCGGTGGCCATCGTCTTCCTGACCAAATTGTTCCCTACCCGCTAACGGCTTACTGAAGTTTCCTCAAGGAATCCCCACCACACAAATAATTTTTAAATTTATAGGATCTGGACTATAAAATAATTACCTTAATTATAGTGGATCCTAACCCCGCGCCCCCTCAGGACGGCAACGGCTGTTTGTGTCTTCCGCCCTGTATATCCCGGGGGGACTGAAGTGGATAGCATTTATCGTAAATCCTATAATGGAGGATATCAATAATGTCAAACCCGCCCCATATCCCAAAAATTCTTTTATTCCGCCAAACACCGCTTATACTAAGTCTATACAACGGATTGAAAAACAAAGCCAATGGGCCCGATTAAATGGACCGAATCAAACAATATTTCTTAAAGCATATTGAAGATACGATCGTACTCTCCATTTTGGGTGCGGCCGTTTTTGTCAACTATTTCGTTTATGCCAATAAACTGGCTTTTCTCGATTTATTTTACCTTCTGGTGGTGTTGGCGGGCTACTACATCGGCAAGCGATTCGCCATTCTCGGAGCCTTTTTCACTATTCTCATCGTCTGGGTATTCATCCT
>JAPUGN010000087.1 GCA_027298165.1 Nitrospinota bacterium | reverse complement strand
CGGGTCACCGGTCCTTATCCCAAAATCACCGACTGGTATGATCCCGAGGTGCCGCCGATTCCCTACGATCCCGAAGGGGCGTTGCGCATCCTGAACCAAATAGGCTGGAAGAAAAATATGGACGGCATTCTGGAGAAGGACGGCAAGCTGTTCGAGTTCAATCTCATCACCAATGCCGGCAACCCCATTCGCAAAAGCATTCTGTCCATCGTCCAGAACAATTGGCGCAAGATCGGCATCCAATGCAACACCCAGGTGTTTGAATGGGCAGTGTTCCTCAAGGACTTCGTTAACTCGCTCAAATTCGACGCCTTGGTACTGGGGTGGAGCATGGGGACCGATCCCGACCTGTATCAGTTGTGGCATTCCAGTCAGGCGGGGCCCAAACAGCTGAATTTTGTCGGTTACGAAAATTCTGAGGCTGACCGTCTGATCGTGTCCATTCGCCAGGAGTACGACAAGGTTAAACAGATTCAGATGACTCGGCAACTGCATCGCCTGATCGCCCGGGACCAACCCTACACCTTTCTTTATGTGAGGAAAGCGACCCGCCTGCTCGATAAAAAAATCGTGATCGTCGAGCGCCGGCCAGACGGTTCTGAAAAGTACGTGAAAATTTATCCGGTGAAGGGTGGGGAAATACGATACTACTTCAACAAGTGGCGGAAATTGAATTTCGCTCCCCAATTTTCCCCCGGTTAAAGGCAGGGACGGGCCTCTTATTTCATCACCCGGCGTCTCAAAAAGATGTCGACCGTGGCCTCGGCGTTGCTCGCCACGGCGATATCGCTCAACCCGTCACTGTTGAAATCGCCGGTGGTTAAAGTGAGGGGGGTGCCGCCCGTCACATAATCGCGCACCGGGAAATGAAAACTGCCGTTGGCATTGCGTATGATCAGCGAAAACGAACTGCTCCGCGAATTGGCCACCGCCACGTCGATTTGCCGGTCCTCATCAAAATCGTCCAGGGCGAGGGCAATGGGACCGCCCCCGCCGGAGAAAGGGATTCCCTTCTTGAACGACCCGTCGCCGTTGGAAATCAGATAGTACAGGTTGTCCCCGACAGAGGAGGTGGCGACCAGATCTTCTTTGCCGTCCCCGTTCATATCTGCCAGTGCCAGAGTCAGCGTGCCCAGGCCTTGGGCGATTCTTGAAGATTTGGGAAAGGTGCCGTCGCCTTGTCCGAAATAAAGACGGATGGAACTGGCGTTACTGCTATGCACCGCCAGGGCGATATCCTGATGGCCGTCGCGGTTGAAATCCCCGGACACGCCGGAATACGAGCGGGAGCCCGTCTTGTAAGTTTTTCCTTTGATAAAACTGCCGTCACCCCGTCCCCGATAGATTTCCATTTTGCTGAAGTTCAGCGTGACCGCAATATCCAAAATACCATCTTCGTTGAAGTCTTCCGCAATAATGAACAAGGGCACCCTTCCGGTTTTGACGGTGTGCAATTTGATGAACGAGTTTTTGCCCTGACCCAGTAACACCACCAGGGAATCCGTTCCCCGGGAATTGGCGATGATGTCCGGCCAGCCGTCTCTATTGAGGTCCGCCAGCACCAGGGCGGAGGGTTCCAGAGGCATCTTTAGGTGAAGGTGGGATTTGAATGAGCCGTTGCCCCGGCCGAACAGAATCGAGAGGCTGTGGTTCTTGGAATTGGCGACCACCAGGTCCGTCTCGCCATCGAGGTTCAAGTCGGCCGACGCCACATAGGATGGTCCCACCCCCACAGGCACCGAATTGACCTTGAAAAATACGTCCGGCGGCTTAGGCGGGATCTTAAAATCGCATCCGCCCACCAGCCCGAAAATCACCAGCCATCGGGCGGCGGATTTCAAAAAACGCGGTTTTCCCGGTGGGTTTGGCCCAAGTGCTTGAAGCCCGGGAAGCGGTTTTGCGCTTGATTTTGACAGGTCCATATGCCAGTATGTGTCCAATTATTTTAATCAACCCCTCGCTCCAGCCAAATGGGTTGGGGCTGTAACCCAAGAGGAGGCCTTTCTTGCGCAACTATCAGTCTGTCCTTATTCTCAAACCCGATCTCGACGAAGCCCAGGTCGAGGAATCCGTAAACAAAATCACCGCGATTCTCAAGAAATTTGGCGGCTCCGTTCTCAAGCTCGATAAATGGGGCAAAAAGCGTCTCTCCTACCGCGTCCGGAAAAACAAATTCGGGTTTTATCTTAACATTTATCATACCTGCGAGCCCGGTAAGGTTCCCGATCTCGAGAAAGAATATCAGCTTTATGACTTAGTCATCAAATATATGGTGATTCGGCTGGAGGACCACGATATCGAACGGGTCATGGCCAAGGCTGCTGAGTCCGCAGAGTCCTCGGAATCTAAAGAAAGTACACCCGAAACACCGGCGGTGGCCGGCAAATCGGATTAATTTAGAAAATCCATTTTTAAACCCATTTCCCAATTGGAGGCGTTATGGCCAGTTTTAATAAAGTATTACTCATGGGAAATCTGACCCGCGATCCCGAACTGCGGTTTACCTCCAGTGGCTCGGCCCTCACCAAATTTGGATTGGCCGTGAACCGCAAATACAAGGCCGGCGAAGAATGGAAAGAAGAAGTTTGTTTTGTCGATATCACCGTCTGGGGCAAGCAGGCGGAAAATTGCGCCGAGTATTTGAGCAAGGGGAGGCCGGTTTTCATCGACGGCCGCCTGCAGTTCAGCACCTGGGAAACCGACGACGGCCAGAAACGCAACAAGCTGGAGGTCGTGGCCAACTCGGTTCAGTTCCTGGGACAGGGCGGTGGCGGAAAACAGGCTATGGGAGCGGATACGGAAGATGTTCCCGTCCGGGATGACATTCCTTTTTAATCATGGTTTAACGTTTTGAGGAAAGAATGAAACACACGAAAAAACGCGCGCTGTTCACACAAAAAATCTGCCGGTTTTGTTCCGACAAAATCGCGCATATCGACTTTTTTGATACAAAACTTTTGAAACCCCTGATTTCCGAACGGGGGAAAATCGTGCCGTCGCGCATTTCAGGAAACTGCGCCCGGCATCAGCGACAAATGACAGAAGCGATCAAACGGGCCCGAAGCGTCGCCCTGCTTCCTTTTTCCGTAGAACACTGAATTTGGTCGAACGTTTTCAAGCCAGGGACGTATTACTGCCCTACGGGATTTTCCTGGGTATTTTGCTGGTGGCCTGGGTCATTCCTCCACTGGGCGTAATCGTCGGCGTGTTGACCCCGGTGCCCCTGATTCTGGTTTATCTGCAACGGGGCAAGCTGACGGGATTGATTTCGATTACCGTGGTGTCGGTGGCTTTATGGATTCTGGTAGGGCCGCAGCTGGCCATCGCATTTGTATCGGCGTATGGCATTATGGCCGCCACCATGGCTGAAGCCACGCGCTTGCCGCTTCCATTTGAAAAAATCGTATTGTTCAGCGCACTCGCCCCGGCGATTTTAACCGGTCTGCTGGTGGTGTCGGGCATGGCCGATAAAGAGGAGTCGCTCAGCCAGTATCTGGAGAGCCTCCTTAAAAAGGAAGCCGCCGTATACGTTCAGGATCTTGAAAAATCCGGGGAGACTCCGGAAAATATCAAGGCCATCCGTACCGCCATCGAAGAGATGGCCCCGGTGCTGGCTTCGATTTTCCCGGCATTTATTCTGGTGAGTTCACTGGTCGGAGCGCTTATTAATTTTCTGGTGGTCCGGTTTTTATGGTTTAAGTTTTACTCCCGGGAATATTTCGAGGGAATGGATGTTTCCCGGTGGGTGCTTCCCGATACGCTGGTCTGGTTGCTGATCGGGTCCGTCGGTGGCCTGATAGTGGGCGAGGGCCTGCTCCTTAACGCGGGCATGAACCTGACGGTTATTCTTTTGGTTTTATATTTGTTTCAGGGCCTGGCGGTTGTGGTCCATATTTTAACAGCCAAGGCGTTTGCCAAATGGGTTTGGGTGGTTATCTTTGCCCTGATCCTGTTACAGCCCATGTTTATGGGGTTGGTGATAGGAATAGGATTGTTTGATATCTGGGTGGATTTTAGAAAGATTCGAAATGCGCCGCCGCCGGATTCCATGGACACTGTGGATTGATCCGGCACGGAGGCAATTGTTATCGAGGAAGGAGAAGTGGATTCGCAATGAAAGTTTTATTGAAAGAAGACGTTTTCAAACTAGGGTCGGTGGGCGACGAAGTTGAAGTTAAGGACGGCTATGGCCGCAATTTTTTGATTCCCACCGGCAAGGCCCTGCTGGCGACCCCGAAAAATTTGAAGCAGTTCCGTCACCAGAAAAGCCTTGTCGATCATAAAGTTAAAAAGTTTAAAGGTGTAGCCCAGGCCCTGGCCGACCAGTTGGCCAAGCTATCGCTTTCGGTGAAGAAAAAAGTCGGAGAGCAGGGCAAGCTGTTCGGTTCCGTCACCACGCAGGACATTGGCGAACTGGTCGCCGCCAACGGAGTGGAGATTGACCGGCGTAAAATCCAATTGAGCGAACCCATTAAGGCCCTCGGCGAATTTAAAGTGCCGATCAAACTGCACCCGGAAGTCACTGCCGAAATTACATTGACCGTAATCGCGGAAGAGTCGACCGAGACCCCGAAAACCGCGAAGGTTCCTGAAACCGACGCTGAAACCGAAGTGCCTGTGGAAGAGTCTGTGGAAAACGAGGAATAACCTGTGGAAAACCCGGCAGAAGGTTGATCCGGTAGGTGTGCGCCTTTTTTAAAGATTGAGGCAGCCATCCGAGTTTGTTATAAAGTGGCATGCCGGACGTCGCTGATATCTCTCTAAGAAAACTTCCCCGCTACAATGAAGAGGCGGATCAATATGTGCTGGGTGCCTGTTTCGGGTCCGGTGATGCCTTTGCGCGCGCATTGGAAATCATCGAGCTGGATGATTTCTACAAAACCGGCCACCGGAAAATTTTTTCCGCCATGCAGTTTCTGTTTGAAGCCAACCAACCCATCGATATCCTCACCGTCGCCGACCGACTCCGGAAAAGCGACGAGTTAGACAATGTCGGCGCCATGGATTATCTCGATTTTCTCGAGGGGCTGGTACCCACGTCTGCCGCCATTTCCCATCATTCCAAAATCATCCGCGAGAAAAAGGTTCTGCGGGATTTGATAGAAACCGCCACCGAAATTGTTGCCAGCAGTTATGAAGATTCGGACGATGCCGACGAAATTCTGGACAAAGCGGAACGTTCCATCTTCAGGATATCCGAGAAAAGGACCAAGCGGTCCTTTTTCAGCATCAAGGAGATCATTAAAAGCAGTTTCGATTCCATTGAAAAACTGTTTGAAAAACCCGGCATGGTTACCGGGGTGGAAACCGGGTTCCGCGAACTGGATCAACTGACCTCCGGCCTGCAACCGTCGGATTTGATCATCATCTCCGGTCGCCCCAGCATGGGGAAAACCAGCCTGGCTCTTGATATCGCCCGGTTTGCGGCCTGCAAACGCAAGGTGCCCACCGCCATATTCAGTCTTGAAATGTCGAAGGAACAGCTCGGCCTACGTATGTTGTGCTCCGAAGCGCGGGTCAGTTCCGTTAAATTGCGGACGGGATTTCTCGCGTCCTCCGACTGGCCGAACCTGACAGCCGCCGCAGGGCGAATTTCCGAGGCCCCGATCTTTATCGACGACAGTCCGCAACTGGGAACGCTGGACATCCGGGCGCGGTCGCGGCGGTTGAAGGCGGAGCATTCGTTGGGTTTGATCATTGTGGACTATCTGCAATTGATGCATGGGTCCAATAAAATCGAAAGCCGGCAGTTGGAAATTTCCGAAATCTCTCGTGGTCTCAAAGGGCTCGCGAAGGAACTGAATGTGCCGATCCTCGCCCTGTCCCAGTTGAGCCGGGCGGTAGAGAGCCGTACCGATAAACGTCCGCTGTTGTCCGATTTACGCGAGTCGGGTTCCATCGAGCAGGACGCCGATGTGGTGGCGTTTATTTACCGGGACGAAGTGTATGACCCGAAGAGCGCCAAGGTCGGTATCGCCGAGATACTGGTTCGCAAACAGAGAAACGGTCCCATTGGGGAGGTCGAGTTGGTCTTCCTGAAAGAATTCACCCGGTTCGAAAACCTAGCTCATCACGAAGCGGAACTGGAACCCACCCCCGCCGAACTTTAACCGGGTTGATGATGACACGTTGCGCCGGTTCTTTGCTTTGCCTGTTACTGGTTGTCGGCCTGCTGCTGACAGGGTCCCCGTTTCTTTCCGCCCAAACTCCTGAGCATTTAAAAGATTTTGATATTTCTCCCCTGCGCCAGGGGGAGTTTCTGTTGCTCAGTAAGAAACCTGCGGAAGCCTTGAAAATTTTCACAGACCTGTGGCAACGGGAGCCGGACAACAGTTATGCCGTCCGCAGCATGGTGCGTTCTTATAAGGCCCTGAGTCAACTGCCCCAAGCCGCCTCTCTTCTGCAGAGTACCCGCGCGTCCGATTCCAAATCCTCTGCGGCGGCGTATGGATTGGGCTATGTCCTGTATCTGCAGAACCGGTTTGAAGAATCAAAAAATTTATTAAATGAAGCGTTACAGGCCGACCCGGACAATGCGCTGGCCCTCAATAACCTGGGTGCGGTGTTGGTGGAATTAAAGCAATATGATGAAGCGTTGCGATGGGTGAAGTCGGCGATCGATATCGTTCCCGGTGAAATGATGTTCTACCGGAACCTTCAGATGATTTATGTTCAATCCGGCAACCCCGATGGGTTTGAAAAAGAGTATCGCCGGTTTCTATCCGAAGGTCCTCCCTCCAAAGCGAAGAAGTATGGATTGGTGTTGGCGCAGAGATTGCGGCAGGCCAGTTTCCGGCTGTATGCCGAAGGACAAATCGACGAGACCTTGAGTACCATTGTAGACATGCTGGCCGTCTACCGTGAAATTAAACATAAACCGGGAATCGTGGCGAGCCTGTTCAGTCTGGCGGTGTTGTATGAGGAGCAGGGCGACACCGGGCGTGCTCTCCAAAAATACCGGGAGGTCATAAAAATCAATCCTCAACATATCCAGGCTCGGGAAAAAATGCACCAACTGAAACCTGGAAAATAATAAATTTCGGGCTTTTTCAAACTGTGCAAATTTCAAGGGTTTTCAAAGCGGTCGCCCTAGGAGGGTATAACTGTAAATGAAATAAGGTTTGACAATTGAGAAGGTTAGCCATTATTCTAAATTTACATCGTAAAGCAGTGTGGAAATATGCGTTGTTTGAGTCCACAAAAATAATTAAGGAGGTCAGGTGCAAAAAGAAGTGTACACCATAGTTGTATTTCCCGGGTCGGCCGCCACTCCCATAAGAGTTCAGTTTTCCAAAAGGGTTGGAAAGATTGCTCTTATTTCACTGGTCGTGGTTTCCCTTTGCTTGGGCGGCGCTGGCATCTTTTTTATCAATCAGTATGTGAATTATAAAGATGATCAAGTGGTGCTGGGTTCGCTGAAGCGGCAAGGAAAAATCCAGAAGACCCAAATCGACAAATTCAGCAAGCAGGTTCGTTCCTTCGAAACGGAAATGGCCCGCCTGGAAAGTTTCGAAAAGAAATTACGGATAATTACCTCCTTTGAAAACTCCCCGAAAGGGAAACGAGAGCATATGGGCGTCGGCGGACCTTATGGATTGTCCTCGCACAGCTTTGCGACTTCCTTGGAAAAAGAAACGCAGTCCATGCTGGACCGTCTGTCCGGCGATTTGGATATTCTGACCAATCAAATCAAGATGCGCCAATTCAGTTTTCAGGAACTGGATGAATATCTTAAAAACCAGAAGTCCCTGTTGGTCTCCACGCCTTCCATCTGGCCGACACGCGGTTGGGTGACTTCCGCATTTGGTTACCGGAAATCTCCCTTTACCGGCCTTCCGGAAAAACATGAAGGTCTGGATATCGCCACCCGGATGGGTTCCGACATTCGCGCGACCGCGGATGGCAAAGTGATCTTGGCGGGTCGTGAGAGCGGCTACGGAAACATGATCGAAGTTGATCACGGCTACGGAGTGTTGACCCGGTATGGTCACAATTCCAAAAACCTCGTGAAAGTTGGCGACAAGGTGAAGCGCGGACAAACCATCGCCTTGGTCGGGAATACCGGTCGCAGTACGGGTCCTCATGTCCATTACGAAGTTCTCGTAAATGGAATTCCCGTCAGCCCAAGAAATTACATTCTGGAAGACTGATTTCAAACCGATTTGCCATCCAGGACGCTTTTTTAAGCGTCCTATTTTTTTGTCTTTTTGAGAAATGGTTTGAACCTATCGGAGCACCAACCGTCGAGGCACTCCAAAACATACCCCGCACAATGGTATTTTTGGTATAATTATAGATTCAGGGGCTTTGCGGCTCCAGTCACTTCGTTTCAACGTTGGGTTTTCTTATTAAACCCTCGTGTCAAGCAAACCGCGCGGAACAACAATTTTAATTCGTGGGCAGTTCGCCTCCTGGAGCATTTGGACTTCGGTTGGCATAGATAGAGGATTGGAATGGTTTTAGGATTATTGAAAAGAATCGTGGGTACCCGCAACGAGCGGGAGCTGAAGCGGATCCAGGAGCATGTGGTGCAAATCAATGCTCTGGAAGAGGAAATCAAAAAGTTATCTGATGATCAGCTAAAAGCCAAAACGACGGAATTCCGGGAACGCTTTCATGGGGGTGAATCTTTGGAGGAATTATTGCCCGAAGCCTTCGCCGTGTGCCGGCAGGCTAGCGTCCGGACTTTGAAGATGAGGCCTTTCGACGTGCAATTGGTGGGTGGGGTGGTCCTGCACGAAGGCAAAATTGCGGAAATGAAAACCGGTGAGGGCAAAACCCTGGTGGCGACCCTGCCGGTTTATTTGAACGCGTTGACCGGCAAGGGCGTTCATGTGGTCACGGTCAATGAATACCTGGCGAAACGCGACAGCGAGTGGATGGGGCAGATCTACAGTTTTCTGGGACTGAGCGTGGGCACCATTTTTCACGATATGTCCGAGGAAGACCGTCAGCAGGCCTACAACGAAGACGTGACCTACGGCACCAACAACGAGTTCGGGTTTGATTATCTGCGCGATAACATGAAATTCAGTTCCGAATACTTTGTTCAGCGCGAGCTTAATTTCGCCATCGTCGACGAAGTGGACAGTATCCTTATCGACGAAGCCCGCACCCCTCTCATTATTTCCGGTCCGGCGGAGGATTCCACCGACAAATATTACACCGTCAATCAGGTTATCCCGAACCTGAAAAAGGATGCGCATTACACGCTCGACGAAAAGGCCCGGTCTTCGGCGTTGACGGAAGAGGGTATTTCCAAGGTCGAAGAACTGCTGAACGTTTCCAACCTGTACGATCCAGTCAATATCGAAACCCTGCACCACGTCAACCAGGCCCTGAAGGCCCATGTCGTTTTCAAAAATGAAGTCGATTATGTGGTCAAAGACGACAAGGTGGTGATCATCGATGAATTCACCGGCCGGATGATGGAAGGCCGGCGTTACAGCGACGGACTCCACCAGGCGCTGGAGGCGAAAGAGGGTGTCACCATTGAAAATGAAAACCAGACCCTG
>JAPUGN010000086.1 GCA_027298165.1 Nitrospinota bacterium | reverse complement strand
CAAAAGTCCGTCCCTCGCCGCGAACGCCTGGCACCACCGCTCGGACGCCCTCTCCTCCATCGCCGCCCTGGTCGGCATCGGGGGCGCGATGGCGGGCTATCCCATCATGGACCCTATCGCGGCCATCGTGGTTTCGGTGATGATCCTGAAAGTAGGGTACAACATCTCCTTCAGGGGGTTGAGCGATCTTATTGACACGGCCCTGAGCGAAGAGAAAACCCGACGCATCCAAACGATGATCAATGGCATGCCCGGAGTGGTGCAAACGCACAATTTAAGAACGCGGTGGATCGGCGGCGAAGTGCTGATGGACGTTCATATTCTGGTCGACCCGGAAGTCTCGGTCACCGAGGGCCATCATATCGCCGAAAACGTGCGGCGCGAATTGATCCGCGCCATGGATAATGTTCAGGATATTCTCGTTCACGTCGATACCGAGGACGACAGAGCGTTCGATTCCATTTACTGGGCGAACCGGAGTTATCTTGAGAAACAGGTGGACCCGATGATCGCTTCGATGAATGATATTCAGGGACGAACTCACCTTCGGGCTCATTATCACGGCGGCAAAACCACGCTGGAGGTATTTATAACAATGAGGGACGGGATGGGCTTAGAACAAACCGGAACCGCGGTTCGGGAGCTTAGAGAAAATCTGCAGACCATCGAGCATGTGGACGAGGTGCGCGTGTTCATCGACACCAATTCACAGTAGGCTCTAAAAAAGAAAGGAGCGGTTTTCATGCCAGTATGCATGACAGCACGTTATCAGGTCGAGCCGGAAATGGTGGAGGAATGCAAACGCACGATTGAGGATTTCGTAAAATATATACGGATCAACGAGCCGACCACGCTTTTTTACATGGCGAACCAGGAGATGGGGCGTCCCACCAGGTTTTTGCACACAATGATTTTCGAAAACGAGGCGGCCATCGCCATCCACCAGAAATCGCCCGCCACCAAACGGTTTGTGGACATGATCTATCCCGCCGCCCTGGAGCCTCTGGAGTTTAACCAATACTATATTCTCGGCGTCAAAAACAAGTTGAAGGGGTGAAGCGCTTGACAGGGGTGGGGTCTATTTTTTGACTTTCAGCTCTTTAAGTTCGTCGCCGGACCATTTGATGGAAAGTCGGCTGCGGCCTTTGTGTGCTTTTTTCTGGAAAGCGGACCCAAACACGAGCGGCAGGGACACGCTGGGCTCGACAAAGGCCATGCTGAAATCAGCCTGCTTGTTGACCTTGCCCCAGGACTGGGCCTCGGCCAGCGTACTACCGCTGAGCCCCCCCCAATGCGGCGCATCGGTGGTCATCTGGATCGCATACTTGTGCCCGCCGGAGTATTTTCCGAAGATATAACTCATCACTATCGAATCGTTGATGTAATTTTTTGGAACACCCCCCGCCACGTAAAATGCCGCCGTTTGTTTGGATTGAACGACGATCTGCGTGAGTTCATAATTGTCGCGGATCGAGTCGATGGTGATCGGTTTGCGGCCTTCCTTTTTGGCGATGTAATAATGCTCGGTCAGGCCGATGCCGATGCTGGAATCGTTGAGCGCCGGGCAGAAAATGGGCACGCCTTTTTTGCGGGCGGCCACGAGAATCGAATCCTTGTCATCAATCGTTTTGGACAGACGGTGGATGAATTCCCGGCTGGAGTATTTGCGGACGGGCAGACTGTCGGCGAACTGGCCGATCAGGCTATCGAACTGGGCAAATTTTTCCTCGTCAACATAGGTATCGTAAATACGGTTGATCAACATGTCCCTGAGTTCCCGGTCGTCGGCCTGGGGACTGCCGTAATAATGCCCCGCTCCCAAGGCGGCATAATAATCTTGATACAGAATCGCGCCGGTAGAAACCACCACGTCCACCATGTTGTGGTGGATCAGATCGCGGATGACCTTGCGCAATCCGGCGGCGATGAGCGGTCCCGCCAGCCCCAGCATAATGGTGGGGCGTTCCTTATCTTTCAGCATGCGTTCAAAAATATCGGCGCACTGGCCAACGTTGCGGGCCTGGATGGAGGCGCCCTGAAAGGCCTCGACCAAATCGGCCACGTTTTTGATTTTATCGAAATCGACCTGCTTGATGCGTGTTTTGAGGAGGGATTTTTTCTGCTTTTTTTTCTGCGGGCTCAGTTTATGAAGGGAATTTTGGTACTCCTTGTAAGCCATCATTGCTCCGCGGTGGGTGTTGGGAAAATCAGAATAATAGCCTCATGTTCCCGGCAGGTCAAGACCCGCCGGGCCAGAGGTCACATTTATCGTCCGACCGGCCTTTACAGGCGGGAGCAGAGGTCTTTGGAATGGGATGCGGTGTCCACCTTTTCGATGGCTTCCTGGATTTTTCCGTCTTCGCCGATCACATAAGAAATGCGGGAGGCGTAGGCGTCGTCCTTGCTTTGAATGGCGTGATAGGCCATCGCGATTTCCCGACCGACGTCGCACAGCAGGGGATAGGGAAAATCGAATTTTTCCGCGAAGGCTTTGTTCTCGGCCTCGTTGTCCAGGCTGACGCCCAGAATCACGGTGCCTTTTTCCTGAAACTTTGCGTAATCATCCCGAAATCCCTTACCCTCCATGGTGCAACCGGGGGTGTCGGCTTTCGGGTAAAACCAAAGGATGATTTTTTTTCCTCGTAAATCCTTCAACGTGACCCGGTTTCCATTGTGGTCGTTGACCAGAAAATCAGGCGCTTCGCTACCTACTTCCAACATGGCAATTCTCCTTCCAAGCAATTGGCGGATCAGGGTTTTAAAGACAAATTTGATTAGGGACCAGCGCATCACAAAGGTTAGATGCCGGGAAAGGGGTGAGGGAGTAAGAATTTTTTCAGGAAGGCGGGGATTTCGGATCCTCTTTCCCGTCGGACGATTTAGAGCGGTTTTTCACTCCACGGCCGAGAAAGGAGGTCAGGTCGATACCGTAATAGCGGAACGCCGCCAGAATGATGGCGCAGGCCGCCGCCTCGTCGAGGTTACCGACGATGGGCAGATTGTCGGGAATCAGTTCAAACACGCCGGCGGTGGGGTTCAACAGATACACCAGGCTGAGAAGACCGGCCACCAGAACCAGGATATTCTTGATCATGAGAGACTCCCGGCCCGCGCTCCGGAACCCGCGGCTTTCACCTGGGCGGCGATGGTTTCCGCCAGCGCCAGGTCTTCGGTTTGGGTTATTTTGATATTGAACTCCGAGCCGGCAACCACTTTCACTTCCTTGCCCAGGTATTCAATCAACGCCCCTTCATCGGTGCCATAGAAACCATCGGCCCGCGCCTTGGCAAAGGCCTCCTTCAAGAGAGAGATTCGAAAGGTTTGCGGCGTTTGAACGCGCCACAGACCTGCGCGATCAACCGTGTGCTCGACCCGCCCCTCGGCATTCACTTTTTTGATCGTGTCGGTCATGGGAATCGCGGTGATCGCCGCTCCCCATTCACGGGCGGCTTCGATGGTTAAGTTGATCAGGTCCGGCGAAACGAACGGGCGAACGCCGTCATGCACGATCACGATATCGGTCGCAGGATCCAGACTCTGCAAGCCGTTGCCGACGGAGTCCTGACGCTCCTTCCCACCAACGATGACCTTCGCCACTTTGGGGTGAGCGTCCGCCATCTGTTTGCGAGTCGGCTCGACTTCACTCTCCGACATCACCAGGATGATTTCGTCGACAGCGGAACATTGCTCCAGCACGGACAGCGTGTGATGGAGAATGGGTTTGCCGTCCAGGAGTAAAAACTGTTTGGGAATATCGGAGCCCATCCGGAGCCCCAGTCCGGCAGCGGGTATGATGGCCGACACTTTCATAAGCAGGCTATCCTTGGAGAGAATTCCGGCGGTTACTTGGAACCTTTCAATTTTTTCAAAATTCTATCGCTTCGGGCTAAATTAACGTTGGCTTTGCGCTTCAGATCCGCCAAGGCATCCATCAGTTTTTTGTTGCCGCCCTTGCCACCCTGCGAAGCAAGAAGTTGCTCCAGCTTACCCTGCTCCTCGGCAATGACTTTCAGGATTTCGATGAGTTTGGTGATTTTTTTGCTGGTCACCTTGACCTCGGCCCGGCTTTCGGCGATTTTCTGGTTCACGTCGCTAGCGCTGGTCAACACCGATTGGTTGGTACCGACTCCTTGGTTGTGAATGGACTGCAAGCCTTCGGCCAGCTTGTTGATTTTCTGATCTGTGACCTGCAGGTTTTGTTTGATCAAATCGGCGTTCTGCATGGCCTGATCGTTTTGCGCCTGCAGGGTTTTGTCGATCTCCGCCAGCCGTTTATCCAGAATGCCCTTGAGAGCCACCATGGTTTCCCGGGCATACTGGACGTTTTCAGCGGACTTGGTCTGGTGGCCGCCGAGAGTGTCTATCTTGGTGGCGGCAGCTTCCTGTTCCTTCAGGCTTTTGGAAAGAATGTCGATGATTTTTTTATTTTGCTCGCTCCGGGCTTTGCTGTTTTCGACCTGCCCGGTTTGCAGAACGGCCAGCGCCTCGCTGGTTTTGGTACCTCCCTTCACGATTTCCGTAATCACGGCAATGGATTTCCCCATCTGGGCGTTTTGATGGCTCAGGTGCTGTTCATTGCTTTTGATCAACTCCTGGAAGGAATTCTGGTTGAGTTTGGCGATCCGCTCCATGTCCTTGGCCATACCGCCTTTCAAGCTCTGAAGTTGGGTGCCGACCTCCTGTTTGATCGCATTCAACTGCGCCTGCTGGTTGCTGGATTGCTGGGCCTGCTCCGCCTTGATTTTCGCTCTGAGTTGTTCCAGGCGTTTGCCCAAGGCCTGAATCTGTTGCATGACCTGCACCTGGCTCTGCTCCATGGATCTCTGAATCCCCGGTATCACATTCGACAAGATGTCCATTTGCTGGCTCAGGTTATTATTTCCCGACTGGACATTTCGAACCTCCGCTTTGACCCGGCCGATTTCGATTTTAATTTTTTTGATGTCCGAATTGATGCTGTCGAATTGGGGAATCACATTCTCGACAATCCGGGTATTGAGTTTTTTGATTTCCAGCAAAATCCTTTCCCATTTATTGTTATCGCTCCCAAATAATTGAGCGAACGCTTCGGAGCCCGACAAAACCAGGCAAACACACACGATACAGGATGCAGTAACGGCTTTTATTCTCATGGTTTTTCCCTGATGCTATTGAAGAACGGACTGGCAAATATGATTTGCGGGCCCACGCAGGAGGCCCGACATAAAAAAACAGCCGCAACAAGTATACCCTGTTGCGGCCGCTCCTTATGAACTATTTCCCTGACACTGCTAAAACTGTCGATTAATCAGCAACTGTGAAATGCGCTCGCCGATTTTCCCACCAGCAGTTTTCATTGCTTTGAAAACAGAAGGGTTTCTCCTCCCCATAGCTGATGGTATACAGCCGGCTTTCATCCACACCCACAGCGATCAGGAATTTCTTGGTTTGCAAAGCACGGCGTTCGCCGAGACCCAGGTTGTAATTGTTTGAGCCACGTTCATCGGCGTGCCCCTGAATTTCCACCCGGGCATTGGGGTTTTGTTTCAACCAATCCGCATTGGACCGAAGGATAACTTTGGTCTTACTGTCCAAACTGTCTTGGTCGTACTCAAAATGAACGTCCTGCAATTGCGTTTCATCCTGGAAAGGAAGGACTCGAGCTTCCTGCACGGGTTCCGTTTCCGGTGCGGCAAACACCTCATCCTGCATTTGCATGACTTGAGGCTCCTCCTGCACTTCCTCTACCGGTTCTGCCATGGCAGTTTCGATCGGTTCGGATCCCGGGACAAATTCCTGGACAGGTTCGGGTTCCGGGATCACCTCGGCAATTTCTTCAATCGGCTCGGGCTCGACATCGACGAATCCGCCCTCCTGGATTCCGGAATCATCTTCCGCAATTCCAAAACCTTCTTCCTGGACGGACTCAGGGAGAGCCTCTTCAGGGGTAGGTTCGGGAATCTGTTCCACCACCGGGGCCGGCGGTTCTTCTATTTCCGGGGGGGCCACATTCTTGGAACAACCCCACATCAGGAGAAATCCCAAAAACAAAACCGTCCCAAAAAACAAATTGGAATGCATGCTGTTCTTGTTTTTAATCATAATTACCTCTTTTGAATTCAAAACCATCATTAATTAAAGTCTCCCAATCATCATTCTTATCGATCTCATTCAAGGGCCGGGTTCGGACCGGATAGAACCCTTAATTATAAACTTGCCCAAATAGGTATAATTCCAATAAGCCTTTTTTAGATTTAAGGTCGGCGGACCTGAAAACTCTTTGGTTAAGAACCGGAGTGGCTCTTTTTGAACCTTTAAAATTATAGGACTACAGCTGGTTGATTTTCAAGGCCCAATCAATGCTACATTATGTTACCAGTTAATGTAAAAAAAACAATACCCTTGGGGCTAACTTCTTAAAAATCAATTTATTTTTTTGGGTACGGAGACCAAGTCGGGCTCACGCCGCCTTTAGAGAGAAAGGTGAGCTGCCGGCTTTTCCTGCCTCCGACACGCTTGATATGAATGGCAGAGGACCTGCCCCGCGTCACTCGATACGCCAAAAACAGGCCATCGGGCGACCAGGTCGGCTCCTCTTTGTTGCCAGGTCCCGTGGTGACATCCGTGGTTTCACGGGTCTCGGGATTGTATATTTTAATTTGAAATTTGCCCTTGACCATCGAAGTGTAAGCTATTTTATCGCCAACCGGCGACCACGCGGGATTGTCATTGTAACGGGATTGAAAGGTGATGCGCATCACCCCGGCGCGGTCGCCGATTTCCGCATCCATGATATAAATTTGCGGCCGCCCCGTCCCTGACCGGTCGGAGGTGAAGGCGATCCTTTTGCCGTCGGGCGACCAAGTGGGCGAGGTGTCGATATTGAAGTGGCGGGTCAAACGGATGAGTTTGCGCCACCGGTTTAACACATAGATTTCCGAATTGCTGTCCTTGCTGAGCACCAGCGAAATTTTGGTGCCGTCGGGCGACCAGGCCGGCGCCGAATTGATCCCCGGCAGTTTCAACAAGGGCCGGCGGCCGGAACCGCTGGCGTTCAGCAAAATCAAATCGGGGTTGTGGTCCTGATAGGACGTATAAACGATGGAACGGCCGTCGGGCGACCAGTCCGGGGACAGGATGATGGATTGTTCATTCGTCAGTTTTTTTACATTGGCGCCGTCGAAATCCACTGCATACATTTCCTTCCCTTCCGGGGTG
This sequence comes from Nitrospinota bacterium, assembly GCA_027298165.1. Lineage (GTDB taxonomy): Bacteria > Nitrospinota > Nitrospinia > Nitrospinales > Nitrospinaceae > SZUA-226. The sequence continues at coordinate 784 of JAPUGN010000086.1, read as the reverse complement.
GGTGACAAAAACGCCAGGCGGGTTTCGGCGACGCCCCGTTTGCCGGTCAACTGTTCCATCACTTCATCCGCAAACCGGTGCATGATTTTCCGCATATAACTCTTCTTGCCCTGATACCTTTTTCCCAGTAGGAATTGCTCGTTGACGACATCATACAGGCGAAACACGAACTTATATTTTTCTCCGGAGATACTTTTCTGGTACTGACCCTTGATCAGCCACTGCACTCCCAGCCCACTCCAGGCGGCATAATTCAGGCGACCCGATTGGATTTCTCCCTCGATCCCGGAGTAGGCGTTGCGCTTGACCAGAACAAACAGTTCGAACAGACCTAGATCGTTCTCAAGAATACTGCGGGTCTTTTCCGCCAGATCCTCGTCAGCCTCCCCAGCCAAAGGCATGAAGCCAGGCACGGCGATGGTCACCTCGCTTCGGGTTTCCTTGGACAACTCGACAAAAATATCCGTTTCCGCCTGAGCGGGATTCGACGAAAGCCCCAGGACCAGGGCCACACAAATGGCTATCAACAGGTATTTAATATTTTGAAGGCACATAGGTAAATTCAAAGATCAAAGGTAAATTGGGTTCCTTGATCTCCTTGGGAAAAGGAGGTAGGGGAACCGCGTTTTTAATGGCACGAATCGCCAGATTATCCAGCTTGCCGTCACCGGAACTTTTCAGAATTTTCGGCATCGCAATGTTGCCTCGGGGAAATACCGAAAAAGAAACTCGGACCATCCCGTCCCCTCCCCCCAAAGGGTCCTTCCAGTTGGCATACACTTGG
>JAPUGN010000085.1 GCA_027298165.1 Nitrospinota bacterium | reverse complement strand
ACGATGCCTGCGTATTGTTAAAGAAGCCCTATATCTACGGATGTATCCTGCGGTTCGAAGGCCAGGTTTCCGTATTCGATGCGCGCACCGGTCCCTGTTACCGGTGCCTGTATCCCGAACCGCCGCCGCCGGGCCTGGTACCCAGTTGCGCCGAGGGCGGGGTGCTGGGTGTGCTGTGCGGCATCATCGGCGGTCTGCAAACCAACGAGGCGATCAAGCTCATTCTCGATAAGGGGGACAACCTGAACGGGCGTCTGCTCATCTTTGACGCGCTGGGAATGAAGTTCCGCGAAATGAAACTGCGCAAGGACAAGACCTGCCCGATCTGCGGCGACAACCCGACGATCACCGAGCTCATCGACTACGAACAGTTCTGCGGCATCCTTCCACCTCAGGACAATCCGGCCGACCGCGCCCTGGAAATCGAGCCCGCTGTGGTCAAGCAGATGATGGACAACGGGAAAACCTTCAAACTGATCGACGTGCGCGGGCAGGGCGAATATGAGATCAACCGGATCGAAGGCTCCACGCTGATCCCGTTGGATGTCATCGAGGAACGCAAGATCGAAAAACTCAACGGGCTTCAGAAAGCCGATGAAATCGTGGTTCACTGCAAGGCCGGGGTGCGCAGCCTGAAAGCCGCCAAGGCTTTGATCGATATCGGGTTTGAGAATGTGAAGAGCATGCGCGGCGGCATCGAGGAATGGGCCGAAAGCATAGACCCAACCATGCCGCGCTATTGATTTTACTCCGTTTAGGGTCACGCTGCCTTGACATTGCCGCCGGTCAGGTTTATGTTGGGCTTGAAAGATAAGGTGATTTACGTCTTGATGTCTGTCACAATAGTGGTAGATGGTTATTTCTATTTTTTCGTTGAAAGGGGTTCATTGTGAGTCATTCCAGCGGCCAGGACGGGGATTACGAAAAGCTGTCGAAAGCGATTACCGAAGCGGTATTGAGCTCCCTGAAGGTCAAAAAAATCGTCTCTGAAATTCAGCAACGTGACGATATCTGTCCGCAAAGTTTCATGGTCCTCGTGCTGAAACTGCAATCCCTGACGGAGGGATTCGAGGTGGAAGTGGAAGAGGCTGCCGAAAAACCCAAAAAGAAAACCCGCCGGAGTAAAAAGAAAGCGGCGGAACCAACGCAGTTTATCGATGGCGAAAAACTTTCAAAAAATGAAATCGAATTTGAAGAGTTCATCAGCGAACACTTCGATACGGAAGAGTGGCTCAAGAAAAACGGCCTCATCCTTTAAATTTCTGTTTTTCCCATTTCTCGCCACGCTTTTTCCGGCCTTCCTTTACCCGAAACCCGCACTCACATTAGATTTTGATAGCCAGCGCAAACACATGGTCGACGTCGACCTGCTCGGTCGCGACATTCGCGACCCCCGGATTCTGGCGGCCATGCTCAAGGTGCCGCGCCACGAATTTGTGGCGGAGGATTTCAAAAAACAGGCCTACGCCGATGCGCCGCTTCCCATTGGTAAGGACCAGACCATCTCCCAGCCATACATCGTCGCGCTCATGACCCAGGCCGCGCAGTTGCAACCGACCGACCGCGTGCTGGAGATCGGCACCGGTTCGGGTTACCAGGCGGCGGTGCTGGCGGAAATCGTGAAAGAGGTGTACACCATCGAGATCATTAAATCCCTCGCCAACGATTCACGGGATCGGCTGAAACGGTTGGGCTATGGCAACGTCACCGTCAAACACGGCGATGGCTACCGGGGGTGGGAGGAATTTGCTCCCTTTGACGCCATCTTGTTGACCGCCTCAGCCCCTAAAATTCCAAAGCCCTTGATTGACCAACTCAAGGAGGGCGGACGCATGATTCTGCCTCTGGAAGGATTTGTGTTCCAGAACCTGATCCGAATAACCAAAGTGCAGGGCCGATTGAAGCGTGAAGAAATTACCGGTGTGCGGTTTGTTCCGATGACCGGCACCGTGCGGAATTAAAGGAGGCGGCCATGGCACGTCAGCCGGCAGTGGCCGGGACATTCTATTCCGATGATCCTCAGGAACTGCGCGAAGAAGTGCGACGCCTTCTGCCACCGGACGCTGGCAAAGTGCAGGCGCGGGGAGTGATCGCGCCGCACGCGGGGTTCAAGTATTCGGGCGACGTCGCCGGTTCCGTTTATTCCCGAATTGAAATTCCGGATACCGTGATCCTCATCGGGCCCAATCATACTGGAATGGGCGAACGCATTTCCCTGATGGCGCACGGAACCTGGTCGATGCCCCTGGGAGACCTGGAAATCGACACGCCTCTCGCGGAAGCCATTCTGAAACACCTGCCGATGGCCCGGGACAACGAAGCTGCCCACCGCAAGGAACATTCGCTGGAAACGCAACTGCCCTTTCTCCAGTATTTCCGCAGGGAGTTTACGTTTGTGCCCATGTGTCTCATGCGGTTGGATTGGGACGAATGCCGGATGCTGGGCGAAGCTCTGGTTCGGGCGATCCGGGATGTCGACCGGCCGGTGCTGATGGTGGCCAGTTCCGACATGACCCATTACGAAACCCACGCCAGCGCATCGGAGAAGGATCACAAGGCCATCGACCGTATTTTAGAAATGGATCCGGCGGGGTTGTTTCAAACCGTCGAGCGGGAGGGTATTACCATGTGCGGAGCCAATCCCGCCACCGCCATGTTGACCGCATGCCGGGAGTTGGGAGCCACCCGCGCCGAGCTGACAAAGTATATGACCTCGGGGGAAGTGAGTGGGGATATGGGCCATGTGGTGGGTTACGCCGGGGTGATTGTGCAGTAACCTTACCCGCTCATCTGAACGTCCGGTTGATACTGTTCCAGTTGCCGGTTGACGATTTGCCGGTATTCGTTCATTTGCTCTTCGGTCTTGGCCTCGAATCTCAGCACCAACACCGGTTGCGTGTTGGAAGCGCGGATCAGCCCCCAACCATTTTCAAACTGAATGCGCACACCGTCGATGTCCACCACCTCGTAACGTGACCGAAAATGCTCGGTCAGTTCCTTCACGATTTTAAATTTCAGCGCGTCGGGACAATCGACCCGGATTTCCGGGGTGCTGAAGGTCTTGGGCAGATCCGACAACATGTCGGACAGTTTGCGGGAAGAGGCGGCGACGATTTCCAGCACCCGACAGGCGGCGAAAATGGCGTCATCGAATCCGTAGTAATTGTCCTTGAAGCACATGTGTCCGCTCATCTCCCCGGCCAGCAGTGCGCCGGTCTCGCGCATTTTCTTTTTGATCAACGAGTGGCCCGCGGCGGACATCACCGGGATTCCGCCCTGCTTTTTGATGTCGTCGTACAGATTCTGCGAACATTTCACTTCGCCCACCACGGCGGTGCCGGGATGTTTTTTCAAGACGTCGCGGGCGAACAGGATCAACAGTTGATCGCCCCATAACAGATTGCCCTTGTCGTCGACCACGCCGAGACGATCGGCGTCGCCGTCGAAACCGATTCCCAGATCGGCCTTTTCAGATTGGACCCGCGCCATCAATGCTTCCATGTATTCGGGAACGGTCGGGTCCGGGTGATGGTTGGGGAAACTGCCATCCGGTTCGCAGAACTGTTCGATCGGGTTCAGCCCGAGTTGGCGCAACAGTTGCGGACCGATGATGCCGAAACAGCCGTTGCCGCCGTCGACCACCACTTTGAGCGGCCGCTTGATGTCGATCACTTCCTTCACTTTTTCCATGTAGGCGTCCAGGAGGTCGGTTTTGCGGGCGGTGCCGTTACCGGTTTCGAAATCATTTTTATGGATCAATTCCTTCAGGAGCTGAATTTTTTCGCCGTACAAACTGTGCACACCGTGGCTGATTTTGAATCCGTTAAACTCCGGCGGGTTGTGACTGCCGGTGATCATCACTCCGCCGTCGGGCTTCAGGTGGTGCAGTGAGAAATAGGACACGGGCGTCGGCACCCGGCCGATGTCGATGACGTCGCATCCGGTCGAGTTGAGCGCCCGGGTCAGAATTTCGCGGAACTCAATGGAACTTTCGCGCACATCCCAGCCCAGGGTGAGGGTTTTTCCGCCGTCGCGGCGGATGTAGGTGCCGATGGCTTTGCCGATCAGTTCCACGGTTTCCGGGGTCAGGTCCTGTCCGACGATGCCACGGATGTCGTACTCTCGAAAGATTTGAGGATTCATGTTTTTCAGGAGTCGGTTGTCTGTTATATTAAAAAGATAAGGAAACACAGGAATTCGATGACCTAAGGATACGGTAATTCTCTTTTTCTGGCAATCTGCGATTTGATTGGTGGGTCGAAATACCTGAAAGCGAATCCCGACACTGTTGCCCCTATGAAAATATTGAATATCGTTGGCGCCCGGCCGAATTTCATGAAAATCGCTCCCATCATGGAGCACATGAAAGCGTCACCCAAAATCACTCCCGTTCTGCTCCACACCGGACAACATTACGATACCAACATGAATGCCGTGTTTTTCGATCAGTTGGAAATCCCGCGCCCTGATATCGAACTGGGGGTGGGCTCGGGAGGACAGGCCTGGCAGGTTTCGGAAACCCTCCGGAAATTCGATCCCGTGCTGGAAAAGGAATCGCCGGACGCCGTTCTGGTAGTGGGCGACGTGAATGCCACCGTGGCCTGCTCACTCGCCGCATCCTACCGCAGGATTCCGGTGATTCATGTGGAAGCCGGACTGCGCTCGTTCGACTGGAACATGCCAGAGGAAATCAACCGGGTGGTGACCGATCGTCTTTCCGATGTGTTATTCATCACC
>JAPUGN010000084.1 GCA_027298165.1 Nitrospinota bacterium | reverse complement strand
GATGGACACCTATATTCGATTGAGTTTTGTGCACCTTGAAAAATTAATGAGGGCGAAAAAAATCAGCCAAATCCCGTTTTCCGCCCGGAATCATAATGGAGTTAAGCTCATCACTCACACGGAGTTCAATGATTTGGAGCTCACTCAGACATTTTACTTTTTTGACAACCCCAGGGGCAAAAAAGTGGTTGTCACCGCGACAACCGGAAGGAGTAAAGGCGGTCAGTTTGATCCCGTGTTTGATAGCATCATGCGCACCTTTCAAATGAAATAGTCCTTTCCCCTTTTGGACGATCCCGTTCCCAATTCCTTCTTTTCCGAGAGGGGTTTGGGAATTTTTTTGCTCGCTTGCCTCAAGAGTGTTTGGGTGACAGGGGTTTTGGGTGTTGAGCCCGGGGGTGAGCCCGGTCGTAGGTTTCGATCAGCCGGTCCACCGTCAAGTGTGTGTATTTCTGAGTTGTGGACAGGCTGGCGTGACCCAGCATCTCCTGTATGGTGCGCAGATCGGCACCTCCTTCCAGCAGGTGGGTGGCGAAGGAATGGCGAAGTGAATGCGGCGAATAGCGCCCCGATACCAGTTGGTCGAGATAGCCTCCGACGATTTTGCGGACTCCCCGGGCGGTCAAGCCGCCTCCCCGCGTGTTTAAAAAGATCGCGGTGGGTGCTGGGTCCGGCTTTTTCCTCTGGATCAGGATTTGCCTCCGGTTTATATAATCATCGAGCGCCGCAATGGCTTTTTTCCCCAGCGGCAGCCAGCGTTCCTTTTTGCCCTTGCCCAGCACCTTGACCCGCCGACTTTCGAGATGAATGAAATCCATCTGCAACGTTACCAGTTCGTTGATCCGCATTCCAGTGCTGTAAAACATTTCGAGGATGGCGCGGTCCCTCGACCCGATATAGGTATCGCCGTCGGGCAATTCCACCAGGCGGAAGATGTCATCCACTGATAAAAAGGAGGGGAGATGGTTCCCCTTTTTGGGAGCGGGTATGGACTTGACCACGTTATTCTTGAGGTATCCCTCGCGGCAGAGAAATTTGAAAAATGAACTGAGCGAGGCCAGCTTGCGGTTCATGGTGGTTCCGGTAAAACCTTTCGCATGCAGATGGGCCATGAAGGAGCGCAGGGCGAGGCGGTCGATCTGTTGGATGTCGATGGTTTCATTTGAATCGCAGGCGTGTCCGGACTCTATTAAAAACGAGGAAAACTGATGGAGGTCGTTGAGATAACTCTCCACCGTGTGTACCGAGGCGCTTTTTTCCGCGACCAGGTGACGCCTGAATTTTTCGATCCATTCTTGCAAGACAAACTCCTTTAGGATCAATATATTATAAACTGTAACCCGCAGATGTGGGGTTGTCAAGGAACCCCCGGTGGGGATACTTTTCCCGGGAAATGGGGTATGATTTCACGCGATGATTTTCTTTTTATGAATCGATGGCGGGGTGAGGCATCTAATGCAAACCCCCTTTTTTAACTCTGGATCTTTATGACGACCTCTCACCCCGAAGACGAACAACGCGCCCGGGAAACGCTGAAGATGTTATCCGAGCTCAAGGAAAAAACCGAGCTGTTATCCGAGCATGTAGAATCGCGCAAGGCAGCACTGGAGGAGGAGATCGAGGAAAAGCTCCACGAGGCGATTCAAAATGCGCGCGATAGCCTGGAGCGGATTCAGGAGAATATCGAACCCAAATTGGAAAAAATTATTCAGGGCCGGCTGGATGTGATTCGCCAACAGATGGATGAAATGAAATTTGAAGCGCGGGAAATGGTACAGAGGGAAATCGATAAAAAGTCCGACGCTTTAAACCAGAAACTTATCGGGGCTTTGGAAGGCACGATCCGGGAGCAGGTGGGTCAGGGTATGGTGGAGTTGCGGGCGAAGCTCGGCGATGCGGTTCGCGACGAGGTGCAGGGTTCTCTGAAGGATATCCGGGAAACAACCCGCGCAGGCCTGGCAAAGGCGCAACAACAGGGTTGGATGGCTTTGGGCATTGCGGTGCTTGCGGGGTTGGGGGTGTTGGTTTTACTGTCGACGCAATAACTCAGGTGACCAGCCAGAACAGGAAAAACAACATCAGTGAAGCGATGATTACCTGCAGGGCGAAATTGAAACCGGGTCCAGTGAATAAAACTCCAAAGGTCATCACACAAAGAATGATAAAGGCGAGGACCAAGCGTGTCTGCTGATTGAGTTTTGATTTCATGGCGATACAGGGAACCGGGTAAGACGGGAGTCCGGTGAAGGGTTTTATGAGGGGAGAGGCGGATTTCCCGATCCACAACCAGGAATCACAAAAAGTATTTTTTGATTTCCTCCACCATGAAAATATCGTCCACCTCCGACAAAATATCCTCGTACTCCAGGCTGTCAGCGTCACCTTCCTCCAAAGCCTGTTCCCAAAAAGGCTGCTTTTTGTCTTTAAAACCCAACCGGGGATAGGATTCCAGAAAATCCTGAATATCGGAGGGCTCAAACGCCTCTTTGATTTCCAAAATGAAATCGCTCCGCAAATGCTTTAAATCTTCCAGCCGTTCCAAGGATTTCTGATAGGTGTTTTCGACTGTCAGTAAATAACTTTTTCGAACCGAAGGATCGTTTTGGCTGAGACCATCGTTGGCGGGGTTTTTGTCATCAGGATGGTACAGGTACTTGACTTTGGATTCGGTCTGCTTCAACGCAACAACGAGAGGGCAAAATTTTTCGCCGATCAAATAAGTCAGGCCGTCATGCACTCCGTACTCGTCGGAAATTTCCAACGCTTCGCGGCAGTACCCTTTGATTTGATGATAATCCAAAGAATCCATGATGTCCGATCCATAGGTTCGGTTGAATAAAAATTTTTTACGGTCTTAATCGAGCTAATAAACCACCTCTACCTATTATTCTGATTTTAAAGGAGATGTAAATAAAATTATTGACCGGGGCCCGCTAGCGACCCTGCAACCCTTTTAAAATCAATCAAATGCTGGATATTCAAAGGCTGTATCTGCAGGGTGAGGCTCCTGCTCGGGGTTTTTCGGGAGCCCTTGGGAGGCTTTGATTGCAGGGGGTGAAAGGGAACGGAGGGATCGACCCGGTGCCGGATCGGCCAAAAAAAAGCGCGCCGGGATCCCGGCAGAAATTTCCACAGTCCAAGTGCGTTTACTTGATTTTGGCGTTGCATTCCTTTTCCAGCTTGGCGTCCACAATATTGGCGCATCCGGATTTGGTCTGGCTCGCCACCGCAAAACAGAATTTCTGGAGTTCCCGGTCTTTGATGAGAGAACAGTAATACGTGGAGTGGTTTTTGTTCTGATAGCGGTTTTTTTTCTGCTGGGCCGTTTTGGACTTGTCAATTTCAAAGGCGCGGCACAGGTTCGTTTGGTCCAAATTTTTGTGATGCGCACAAGGATCGGCATTTTTGGAATCCGCCGCCAGTACGGCGCTTGGAACCAAAAGAATCAGGCCCATGATAAATCCCAGCAATCCCAGTCCGTTCAATTTTTCCATGCTGCTCTCCTTGGGTTTTGACAGTTGAAATTTTCCTGGTAGCCGTCCGTTTTTTCGGAATCGTCTGGATGAGCCTGGATTCCATAGACCTTGATGGTCCAAAGCCTCATTACAGCAATTGTCGCTTAGAATATACGTTTTTTGGGGGGCGGGTCAATAGCGCAGGGGCTATTAATTGACAAATTTTTGAAAACGGCAGGGTTAGGAGGCTTTAGATTTCAATTGTTTGTGGGGATAATTGCGAGGGAGATTTCAAATTCGCACCGCCATTGACACCACCCCAGGCGTGGCGGTGTCAATGGATGCACATGGATCAGTGACCGTTATCTTCTTCAAACTCGTCCAGAAATTCTCCGTAGCCTTCGGCCTTCAGGTTTTCCACGGGAACGAACCGCAACGATGCGGAGTTGATGCAATACCTCAGCCCGGTCGGCTGGGGACCGTCGTCGAACAGATGTCCCAGATGAGAATCTCCCTGCTTCGACCGCACCTCGGTCCGGGTCATGAAGAACTGGGTATCGGTTTCTGTGGTCACGTTTTCCTTCCCCAGAGTTTCGGTGAACGACGGCCAGCCGGTTTTGGAATCGAACTTGTCCGCCGAACTGAACAAGGGTTCTCCGGAAACGATATCGACATAAATGCCCGCCTTATGGTTGTCCCAGTATTCGTTCCTGAAAGGCGGCTCCGTTCCTTCTTTCTGGGTGACCTTGTACTGGAGTGGGGTCAGCGCTTTCTTTAATTCAGTGTCGGACGGTTTGGCAAAAGTTCCACCGCCTTTCCCCATACCGGCGGGCGCGTAGTCCTTATCCTCGCCCCAGACCTTGTCGATGAACTGATCCCTGCCGGAACCCCCGCGGTATCCCTTGTAGTGCGCCGTGCTCTTTTTGTAAAAATCCTGATGGTACTCCTCGGCGGGATAAAACTCCGTGGCCAGGGTGATCTCGGTGATGATCTCCCGGCTGAACCGTTTACTCGCTTCCAGTTTCTTTTTGGATTCCAGGGCCTGCTGTTTCTGCGCATCGTTATGATAAAAAATTCCCGAACGGTATTGCTTGCCGCGGTCGACAAATTGTCCGCCGCCGTCGGTCGGGTCGATGTTCCGCCAGAACACCTCCAGAATCTCCGGGTAGGCAATTTTGGACGGATCGTAATGCACCTGCACCGCCTCGGTGTGCCCGGTCATTCCATGTGCCACCTGTTCGTAGGTGGGATCTTTTTCCGATCCACCGGTATACCCTGAAATTACTTGATGGACTCCCGGCAATTGTTCAAAGGGCGGCTCCATGCACCAGAAACAACCCCCCGCCAGCGTGGCGATTTCTAAATTTTCCGACATGGTCATAGATTCCTTTTTGCTAGGGTTCTCCGTTTTGCTGGAAGAGCTGAAGCCGGTCGCGGACAGCATCACGCCCAGCGCAACCAGACCCAGTAAAATAATGTATAACGTCGTATTGCCTTTTGTCATTGGCGACCTCCGATGGGATGTGCTCTGGAAGTTTCCCCAGCGCTCATTATATTGCAGGTTAGTCACCGGGTGGGAAAATTCCTTACACCCGGTCCCGGGCGGGCCATCCGGCCGCCGGGAACAGCCCCAAGGTCTGCATCTTTAAGGGGTTATCGCGGCCATCCAATTCCAAATTGCCCCGATCCCGGTAATGGATTAGTCTGTCCGGTAATGGATTAGTTGGTATGGAGCGGCCATGACAAAAAACCAAGAGAAAAAAGCCAAAAGAAAAAGCCCATCCTCATCCAGGACCGAATCCAAAAAGGCGGTGTCCGGACCCCAAACCACGCCCCGCAGAACCGCGAAACCCAAACCCAGGCCCAAGTCGGCGGACACCGACGAATTGATTCAGATCTGGGACGAAGACCTTTGTGAATAATCCAAGATGGGTTTATCTGATCGTGGCGTGGGCGGCGGTGGTGCTGAGCGCGTCCCTCGCAGGGGCGGCCGATCCCAACGGCTGGCGCGGGTTCAAATGGGGGATGACCCAACAACAGGCAACCCAGTCCGGCGCTGAACCGTACGTCGACGCGGCGGGGGAAAAACACTTCGGCCTGTCATCGGTCGAACTGCACCCGGGGAAAACGTTTCAGGTGCATCTGGAATTTTTCTCGCATATGGGCCTGCACTCCGTTCATGTCATCCTGGCCCCGCAACCCGATTGCGCGCGGGAGGTTTACGAGACATTTTTAAACGATTTTCGGGAGCAGTACGGAAAAGAGATGGAATCGCGGAATCTCGATTACCCTAATGCCCGGTACCGGAGTCACGACTGGATTGCCGGGTCCACCAAGATCGTGTTGCACCACGGGTGTCCCAAACCCGGCAAAACCACCGCCACGCAACCCACCACCCATATCTGGTATGAAAAACGCCGACACACCGAACCCTGGAACCGGTAAAGCCAAGCGGTTTGGTTTAAATCTGGGGCCGGGGTCCCAATAAAATGATCGCCGCGCCGACGAGACAAATGACCGATCCCAAAACATCCCATCGGTCCGGGCGCTGGCCTTCGACCACCCAAAGCCATAGTACCGAGGCGGCAATATAGACTCCCCCATATGCGGCAAACGCCCTGCCTGCAAACATGGCTTCAACCCGTGTCAACAAAAGAGCAAAAACTATCAGGGATACCAGGCCGGGAAGCACCCAATAAATGCTTCGGCCTAATCGCAGCCAGGCCCAGAAGGCGAAGCACCCGCCAATTTCGGCAACCGCCGCGGCACTGTATAGAATAAACGAAGGCATAATTTGATAAGGGTGGTCTTATTATTAAAGCGCTGTTCCTGAGGCAAGATTATAGACGGGTTCGGGGCGCATTGCCACTGCGCCCGGGGGGATTTGACAACCTGGAGAGGGTGGAATAGAGTTGCCGTTACAGCCTGTCTGAGTTTGAATTTTTAAAGGGTATTTTGATGGCGGAGGAAGAAAAGACGGATCGGGAGCAGGCCGAGGCGGCGAAAAACGATTTGCGGAAAGCCAACCTGATGGGCAAAGACCTGGAGGGGGCGGACTTCGAGGGTGGCGACCTCTCACTGGCCAATCTGCGAAAAGCCAAACTGGGTGGCGCCAACCTTAAAGGCGCGAAACTCCACAAGACGGCGCTCAGTACGGCGGATCTATCGGGCGCCGATCTCAGCGGCGCCGACCTCTCCGGGGCGGAATGCATTGCCGCCAACTTCACCGGCGCCAACCTGGCCGGCGTCTTATTCGACCGCGCCTCGGTGAGCAAGGCGGTGATGACCGACGCCGACCTGAGGGACGCCGATATGAGTCAGGTGGTCAATCTCACCTGCCGGCAATTGCAGTCGGCAAAAATCGACCGGACCACCCGCCTGCCGAAATACATTACGATCAACTGGCGCTCAGACACCGAGTTCGACTGCGGCGACCGCGTTCACCGCATCGGCGAAGGGTAACCGCAAACCGTCTTCAGGGGGACGGGACGATGCTCGAAAAAATTCTGGAAGATCATGCCCTGTGGTTCCGCACCAAGGGCAAGGAAGGCGACCGCGCCGTGCTCAACGGGGTTGACCTGAGTCTGGCGGAGTTGAAGGACGCCTGCCTGGTGGAGGCCGACCTGATGGGTGCGCGCCTGATGAAGGCTGATCTGCGCGGGGCCGATCTGCGCGGAGCCAACCTGCAGGACGCCGACTTCTCCGGCGCACTGCTCCAGAATGCGAACTTTGAAGAGACCGATTTAATGATGACCGAATTCAAAGGCACCCAGGTCAAGGGCACCCGTTTCGGTGGCGCGTATTTGCACGGTGCCGATT
>JAPUGN010000083.1 GCA_027298165.1 Nitrospinota bacterium | reverse complement strand
TCGTGGTGGTCCCGCCGCGTGCGGCGAATTCCCATACCGCTTCCGTGGGCAGACGCTTGCCCAGTTTTTTGCAGTAGCCTTCCGCTTCGAACCAAGTGGCGCTGTCGACCGGCAGGTCCGCTCCGGAATAATGCGAAGGATTGTCGAGGCCCATCACCGATTGAAATTCAGCCTGCGTCACCTCGAACTTGTCAATTTTAAACGGCGACAGGCACACCTCATGCGCCGGCTGTTCCGCCGGCATGCCCTCGGCACTGCCCATTTTGAAACATCCGCCTTTGAGGGCCACCATCTCGGCGGATTTCTGACTGCCCTGCGTGGCGATAAGGTGCCTGTTGACTTCGCGATTCAACTCCTTGATGTGTTCGTACACAAGGCGCGGAACGCCTTTGTATCGGATACGCACCGCTTTCTGCGGCACCAGCTCCATCTTCCCCTTCTTTTTGAAAAATAAACGGTAATATGGAATGGGGTCGTCGCCTTTGTTATCGAGATAGTTGCGCATGTTATCGTTGGTGCGCGGGGGTGAGGTCACCAGCTCATCCACCAGTTCGGCTTCCAGTCCCTGCGATTCTCCATTAAAAAACACCAGGACATCCCTGCCATTGGATGGGGACATGGCGAGAATTTCATCGATCAGCGCTTTTGCATCTTTGTATTTTTTCAGGACGATTTGGGTCTCCGCCAGGGCGCGCAGAATTCTGGGGCTCTCGGGATCGGCCTTCAGGGCCTCGGCATAATACTGTTCCGCCTCTGCGTGTTTTCCGTCCATGACCGCCTGATCGCCCTTGGCGATCCATTTCTGCTCCTCGGCCTGGAGGGCCTGGGGCAGAACCCAACAGACCATCGCAAGATAAAGGAAAGCTTTCAACAGGACTTTCGAAAATGTATTCATGTATATCAACCCTGCCAGGCGGCTCCAAGGATTGAGGGAGTGAAATCCATTCCAGGAAATTCTGAAAATTATATAATAGGAGCGCGGGTTAAACCAACCTTAAAAAGTGCTATTTAAATGTGCTTTGAAGGTCGGCGGAAATTTTTGGGAGTATTGCCCAGGGAGCGCTACTTATTTCGATTCGGAGGCTTGGGCTTATCGGAACGATTCGATTTTTTCGAATCCTGCGCAATCTTTTGTTTTTTCAATTCCTTCCAGTCTTCGTCGGCTTTTTTCTTTTTCTGGTAATTTTCCCGTTCGGGAAAATAATTGATTTTGTCGATCATAAATCCCGCCTAATCCGGGTGGGGGCTTCTGGAGGAGTGATTCTCCGTGGCTATTCTGCCAGATTTCACCCATTTTTGGGGAAATTTCCTGAAAACGCAAAAAATAGCCCCGGGGCCCGCTTTTTCACTACCCGGATTGATGGCAATTGCTTTTATACTATTAATGAACAAATTCATGTGCGATCCTCCCGTTCGGACGGAGGCGCGGATGCCTATCTGCCGGAAGGGTCTAAAAAATAGGCGTCTGGATCGACAACCCACTGCTGAATCAACTTCAAATAAAACTGTTAAGGCGACTGAGGCCTGTCACTCCGGCAGACGGTGCAAGCAATGCTTCTGGAAAAAATTAAATCCAAACAGGCAACCATCGGAATTATCGGGCTGGGGTATGTCGGCCTGCCGCTGGTCATCGAATTCGGCCAAGCGGGATTCCAGGTGGTGGGACTGGATATCGACCCTGCCAAAGTGGAGCAATTGAACCGGGGAGAAAGTTATATCCAGCATATCCCGTCGGAAAAAATCCGGGACCTGATCGAACAAAAACGATTCGAATCGACCGCCGACTTCTCCAAGATCCCCGGGTTGGATTGTATTTTGATCTGCGTGCCGACTCCGCTGAACGCCAACCGGGAGCCGGACATGAGTTTCATTGTGTCGACCGCCCGGCAGATCGCCCCGCATCTGCGTGCGGAGCAGATGGTGATCCTCGAATCCACCACCTATCCGGGCACTACCCGGGAGGTGTTGATTCCCGAGCTGGAATCGGGGTCCGGCTTGAAAGCGAATCAGGATTTTCTTGTCGTCTACTCTCCCGAGCGGGAAGACCCCACCAACAAAGATTTTACCACCAGCACCATCCCTAAAGTGATCGGCGCCGATTCGGACTATGCCATGGAGTGCGCCAACACGCTTTACCTTTCATTTATCAACAAAACAGTCCCCGTATCCAGCACCATGGCCGCAGAAGCCACCAAGTTGATGGAAAATATTTTCCGGTCGGTCAACATCGCGCTGGTCAACGAACTGAAAGTCATTTTCGACCGGATGGGAATTGACATCTGGGAGGTGATTCAGGCGGCCAGCACAAAACCGTTCGGCTACATGCCGTTTTATCCCGGCCCGGGCCTGGGCGGGCACTGCATTCCCATCGATCCGTTTTATCTGACGTGGAAGGCGCGGGAATATGGCATCACCACCCGCTTTATCGAGCTGGCAGGTGAAATCAACGTGGGTATGCCGGAATTTGTCGTGAAAAAAATATTGCTGGCATTGAACGACAAAGGCATCAGCCTCAAAAAAAGCCGGGTGCTGATTCTCGGCTTCGCCTATAAAAAAAATGTCGACGATGACCGAGAATCTCCCAGTTACAAAATCATGGAGCTGTTGTTACAATATGGTGCTCAAGTGGATTTCCACGATCCATACATCAAAACCATCGGAATGAAACGGGAATATCCGCAATTTTTCGGCAAACAACGAGTGCCTCTTGAGAACCTCAGCCGGTTCGACGTCACGGTGATTCTTACCGATCATTCGGAATACGATTATAAAGCCATCGTCCAGGAATCAAATCTGGTGGTGGATACCCGAAATGCCTGCGCCAAAATTAAATCGGATAAAATTATCAAAGCTTGATGATTAAACCCTGAACCTATCCACTCCCGGCGCCGCGTGTCACCGGGACTCTCTATTAAGGAACCCATGCAATTTTTACTACACCATAACGTTATCATCCAAGCCATCGCTGGCAACCATCCTAAAATCCTCAAACAGTGCCGGAACTTGAAATCTGCGGGATGGGTTCTGTCCAACTCCCTGGCCACCATTCACTCCAGTTTGAGAATGACCATGGAATTGAAAGAAGCCCACGACGCCATCAAGATAGCCTTGCAGGGGATCCCCGTGGCCTCGCTCACTGGCACCGATATGGTAGAAACCCCGCCCTCCGCAGACCGGGATTATCTGGATTCTTTGGCCGTGCGCGCGGTGGAAGTGTTCAGGCTGGATGGCATCATCACACTCAAACCGGAAATCTTCGCCGAATCGGGAATTCACGCGTTCCCCCCGGACGAACTGCCTCGGGTTCTGGAAGAGGGCCTGGCTTGTATCAAAAAGGTTCCCCTACTGGATATTCCCGCCTCCTACCCGCAAATGTGGAACGATGTGGAACACGAAATGTTCAAGGTCGTGCGGTCGGGTCATTTCATATTGGGTCCGAAGGTGGAAGAACTGGAAGAACAGATCGCCGACTACACTCAGGCGCCCCATGCCGTCGGCGTCTCCTCCGGTACCGACGCCCTGCTGCTGGCCTTGATGGCGGCGGACATTGGGCCCGGTGACGAAGTCATCACCACACCTTTTACCTTTTTCGCGACGGCGGGTTCGATCGTGCGCATGGGTGCCAAACCGGTTTTCGTCGATATCGATCCGGTCACCTTTAACATGGATGCTCAAAAGATCGAGGCGGCCATCACTCCGCGAACCAAAGCCATCATGCCTGTCCACCTGTACGGACAATGCGTCGAAATGCCGCCCTTGCTGGAACTGGCGGACAAACACAAACTATTGGTGATCGAAGACGCCGCCCAGGCCATCGGCTCGGAATATCTGGAACGGCGCGCCGGCGGTATGGGCGATTTTGGCTGCTTTTCATTCTTCCCGACCAAAAACCTGGGAGGATTCGGCGACGCGGGGTTGGTCACCACCCGCTCTAAAAAGTTTTATGAAAAACTCAAAATTCTGCGGGTGCACGGAATGGAGCCAAAATATTATCACTCTATGATCGGCGGAAATTTCCGCATCGACGCCTTGCAGGCGGCCATCATCCTCGCCAAACTCATCCATCTGGAAAACTGGATCGACGACCGCCGCAACAACGCCCAGCGGTACCACCGGTTGTTCCAGAAGTTTTCATTATCCGATCAATTTTCCCTCCCCATGGAAATTTTTCCGAGGCATGTCTATAACCAGTATGTGGTCCGGGTCCATTACGACCAGAGGGATGCATTGAAGAAATATTTGAACAGCCACAACGCGGGGTGCGAGATTTATTACCCCTTGCCCCTTCACCTGCAAGAATGCTTCAAGGACCTCGGTTACAAAAAGGGGGATTTCCCGGAAGCGGAACGGGCGGCGTCGGATTCGCTGGCTCTGCCGGTGGCCAACGAGGTCACCACCGAGCAACAGGAATACGTGATTAAAAAAATTCGGGAGTTTATTTCTGCATAAGTCCGGAACTTCTCCTCTCGGCAAACTCCAGACAACAGCCTGTCCGTTATTCAATACTTTCTGAATTTTTGTGCGATGGGATTGCGCCTGCCTGAGCCGAACGCTTTGGCTGTGACCTTCAGGCCGGGCGCGGCCTGGTTGCGCTTGTATTCATTCAGATCCACCTGGCGCACCACCTGCCGGACCACCTCAGCGTCAAAACCTTCCTCAATCAACCGGTTGGCGGACCAGTGTTTCTCCACATAATTTTCCAGAATAGGGTCGAGCACCTCGTAAGGCGGCAGACTGTCCTGATCGGTTTGGTTGGGCCTCAGCTCCGCCGTCGGCGGCCGCTCGATGATGGCGCGCGGAATGATTTCACGATCGCGGTTGATCCAGTCCGCCAGCGCGTACACCTTCATCTTCGGCACATCGGAAATCACCGACAGACCCCCGGCCATATCGCCGTAAAGCGTACAATAGCCCACCGACATCTCGCTTTTGTTGCCGGTGGAAAGCACCATGCTGCCCAGCTTGTTCGAAGCCGCCATCAAAATGTTGCCGCGTATTCGCGCCTGGATATTCTCTTCAGTGACGTCTTCCGCCATTCCCGGAAACAGCGGGCTCAACGATTCCCTGTATTCATCAAATAATTTTCTGATGGCAACAACCTTAAAGGCAATCCCCAGATTGTTGGCCAGGTGTTCCGCATCAGAGATGCTCTGGTCCGCCGTATACTGGGACGGCATGCTGAGGCCCATCACATTCTTCGCGCCCAGCGCTTCAACGGCCACCGCCGCGACCACCGCAGAGTCGATGCCGCCGGAAAGGCCCATCACCGCTTTCTGATACCCGCATTTGTTCAGATAATCCCCCACTCCCATCACCAGAGCGCGAAACATTTCCTCTTCATCGCCTTCCGGCGTGGGACGCAGATCGCCCTGCCCATTTTCCAAGTCGACCCCCACCAGATCCTCTTCAAAACCTTTGGCTTGCGCGATGACCTCTCCGTTGGCGGACAGGGCAAAACTGTGGCCGTCGAACAGCAGGTCGTCGTTACCGCCGACCTGGTTGACCAGCACGAAAGGAAGATGAAACTGTTTAACGATGTGACGTCCCAGCTCAAGGCGAGTTTGCCAGCGGCCGACGCAGTAGGGCGAAGCGGAAACGTTAATAATAATTTCGGCGCCCGCTTGCACCAACTCTTCGACCGGATTGGATTGATAGATATCCTGATCGTAAAAGCCGGGGAAGTTCCAGATATCCTCGCAGATGGTGATGCCGAGTTTTTTTCCGAGCCCTTCAAAAACCACCGGACGACTCCCCGCCTGAAAGTAGCGGGTTTCATCGTAAACGTCATAGGAAGGCAGGAGCACTTTATCGGCCTGGGCCAGAATTTTCCCACGATGGAAAAGGGTCGCGGAATTGGTCAGACCCTTGCCGATGGCGCCCTCGCGTTTTCCGACATGCCCCAGCAGGACGGCCGGACCTTGGATTTTGGACACCAGACAGGCCAGGGCTGTTTGACCCTCTGATATCAATTCCGGCTTGTAGAGCAGGTCCCGAGGCGGATAACCCGTCAACGCCAGTTCTGAAAACACCACCAAATCCGCCCCTATCTGTTCCCCGGACCGGCAGGCGTCTTCTATTTTCCGGGAGTTTCCCTCCAGGTCGCCAATAGTTGGGTTCAACTGAGCCAGGGCAATTTTCAATCCGGTTCACTCCAAGGTTCGAGGTTGAGGAGGTCTTTGAATATCTATTATATAGTAATGTTTTTACAGGTCCGGCAAATTAGTTTAAAATGCTTTTTTGGGATTGCCCGGCCTATTGAGCGGTGTATCGATTATTTCGCCGCCAGGCTGGAAGACGCAGTCAACCATGACACACCCGATCCTATTCCATTATCCTATGGACCCGAAATGACCCAGGGTTATTTAGTCACCGGCGGTGCCGGTTTTATCGGAAGCAATTTCGTTCTTGGCCTGATCGCCCGGGGAGACGTCCGGATCGTCAACCTGGACGCACTGACTTATGCCGGGAATCTGGACACGCTGGCACCCGTGATGGATCACCCCAATCATATTTTCGTTCAAGGCAGCATCCAGGACCGCGCCCTGGTCACGGACCTCATGGACAAGCATCGGCCTTCGGCCGTCATCAATTTCGCGGCGGAGTCCCATGTCGACCGCTCCATCGATTCCCCGGGTGAATTCATCCAGACCAATGTGGTCGGAACATTCGAGTTGCTGGAAGCGTTTCGCAATTACCACACGATCTCTCCTGAAAAAGATCGCGCATCGCTTCGCTTTCTCCATGTGTCCACGGATGAAGTGTACGGCAGTCTGGGCGCCGAGGGTTATTTTACCGAAGAGACGCCCTACGCCCCAAACTCGCCCTACTCCGCTTCGAAAGCCGGGGCGGACCATCTGGTGCGAGCCTATCATCACACCTACGGGTTGCCGATGTTGACGACCAACAGTTCCAACAACTACGGCCCCTATCAATTTCCGGAAAAGCTGATTCC
>JAPUGN010000082.1 GCA_027298165.1 Nitrospinota bacterium | reverse complement strand
AGGAGAACATCGGCTGGCAGGAAGTGACGGAGAAATACATCCGGGCGTTTTACGAGGACATGGGGCAGTTGAACATCACCGCCCCGACCACCGAACCCAAAGCCACCGATCACATCGACGGCATGCTCGACATGGTGTCGTCGCTCATCGAACAGGACAAGGCGTACGAAGCGGGAGGCGACGTCTATTTTGCCGTCAGGAATTTTCCGGAATACGGCAAGCTGTCGGGGCGCAACCTGGACGACCTGAAGGCGGGCGCGCGTGTCGAACCCAGCGAACACAAACGCGATCCGCTGGATTTCGCACTCTGGAAAAAAAGCAAGCCCGGCGAACCGTCGTGGGACAGCCCATGGGGTCCCGGTCGGCCGGGATGGCACATCGAATGCTCCGCCATGGCCAGGCATTTCCTGGGCACGCAGTTCGACATCCACGGCGGCGGCAAGGACCTGGTCTTTCCACATCACGAAAACGAAATCGCCCAGTCGCAGGGATGCTCCGGCACGCCACCGGTCAAATACTGGCTCCACAACGGCTTCGTTAACATCAATGAAGAAAAAATGTCGAAATCGCTCGGCAATTTTTTTACCGTACGTGAAATCCTCAAACGCTATCACCCGGAAGCCCTGCGGCTGTTCCTGCTGAGCCACCATTACCGCGGCCCGATCGATTTCGCGGATCAGTACCTCAACGATGCCGAAAAGACGCTGGACCGGTTTTACGAATTTTTCGCGGCGGCGCAGGAAAAGCGCGGGGACCTGAATATCGGACAGGACCGATCGCATTATTTCATTCGGAAAATCGAAGAGGCCATGAATGACGATTTCAACACCGCCGTCGCCCTCGCCCACATGAACGAAGAACTGCGCAATTTGAACAAGGCATTGACCGATCTCAACAAGCAAAACGGCGACTGGGCCGGATTCGACCGGGCCGCAGCCGCGTTGAAGTACGCCTGCCGCCTGTTGGGTTTTCTGTATCACGAACCGAAAGATTACAAGGCCCGCGTACTGGCAACCAAAAAGGAAACGATGGGACTGGATGTCTCTCAAATCGAGACGTTGATCGAACAGCGCAAAGCCGCCCGCGAGGCCAAAGATTGGGCCAAGGCGGATGAATGCCGCGACGCCTTGACCGCCATGGGCGTGGTGCTGGAAGACACTGCCCAAGGCACCGTCTGGAAAGCCAAATGAGAACCGAAGAACAAATTTTCACCGATCACTATCTGAAATTCACCCAACTCTACACCCGCACCCAGGTGGAAGAAGAGGAAGAGGAACGCATTCCGGAAAAAGTCATCCGTTGCGTCTGGAACGATCAACTGCTCAAAACCGACGAGCTGAAAACCACCGTCGGCCAACCGCTGGAAGTGATCTTTCCCGGCTACTGGAATTTCGGAAGCGGACCGGATTTCAAAAGCGCCGCCATCCGGGTAGACGGGACCCTGCACGAGGGCGATGTCGAACTCCACGTCTACGGCGCCGATTGGAAAGCCCACGGCCATTCCTCCAACAACGAATACGATAACGTCATCCTGCACGTGTTCATGTGGAAAGGCCGGGGCCGCAAATTGATCGTACCGTCCACCGCGTCCGATAATCAAAACCTTTCGCGACCGCACATCTTCGAGCTCGAGCTTAAGGATTATCTGAAGCAGGGCATTCTGCAGTTGAACGAGCAGTTGGATTTTGACAGCTATCCCCTGCTCAACCAGTTCAACTTCGGCCTGTGCCATCGCCCGCTGGCGCGCCTGCCGCAGGCAAAATTCGCCGAACTCCTGAAGAGCGCGGGTGATGCGCGCGTGCAGACCAAGATGGACCGCTTCCACGACCGCATCATCACCAAGGGCTACGAGCAGACGTTTTACGAAGGGGACGACGATGCCATGGGCTACCCCAGCAACAAGCAACCGTTCCGCATTCTGTCGGAAAACGTACCCCTCGAGGATCTCAAACAACTCGTTCCGGCAAAATCCACCTACGAAGACAAAATTAAACACATCCAGGCGGTGCTGTTCGGGGTGTCCGGCCTGATCAATTTTGCCGATCTGCCGAAAAGCCGATCCGTCAAAGACCGGGCTTATTTTTCGGACCTAAAGACTACCTGGGGCCGGCACCGGAAAAAGTTTGCGGACCGGCTGATGGACCGGAAAGATTGGAAATTCGGTAAAATGCGGCCGGCCAATTTCCCCTACCGGCGGGTCGCTGCGCTCAGCCACCTGATCGCCCGGCACTGGGACAGCGGCCTGTTCGCCGACACCCTGGAATGCCTGAAATCGACCCTCCCCACCGCTCTGGAGAAAGGCTATACGGTGGCCACGCGTAACAAAATCATGCATTTTTTCTGTCTGGAAGCGGATGATCCCTGGGCCTGGCGCTACACCCCGGATGGCAAAAAGCTCTCTAAAAGACAACAGCTAATAGGGCCCGACCGGTCGCGGGAGGTCATCGTCAACATCGTCCTCCCGATCGGGTTGATCTATGCCCGGGCCAGCAAATCGGCGCCCCTCGAAAAGGCGCTGGGACTGCTGTTCCAGACCAAAACCCGGACCGCGGACAACAAATGGATCCGGTTCATGAGTCATTTTATTCTGGGCGACAAGGAGCGGTTATTGAAGGAATTGGACTGCGATCAGAAAACGCAGGGGTTGATGCAGGTGTACCAGGATTATTGCACCCGCAACCAGAACAACTGCCTGAAATGCCAGTTTCCGAGCGTGGTTGAGCGGTATTTCAAGTGATCCGGAGACCCTCGGCGGTTTTCCTCCCCTGAGACCGTCAAAACCCTTGATTCTATTGCAGTGAAAAGATACAGTGGAGGTACACAATACCTCCCATAGAGAAAATCTCGAGTGATATGGACCATTTAACCGAACTTGAAGACCAAAGCGTTTACATCCTGCGCGAAGCCTACAAGAATTTCAAAAATCTCGCCATGTTGTGGTCGATCGGCAAGGATTCCACCGTCCTGTTGTGGCTGGCGCGCAAGGCTTTTTTAGGCCATTGCCCGATTCCGCTGGTGCACATCGACACCAGTTATAAAATCCCCAGCATGATCGAATACCGTGACAAATACGCCCAGGAATGGGGACTGAACCTGGTGGTCGGACAAAATAAAAAAGCCCTGGCGGAAGGCATGAACCACGAGAAGGGCCGCATCACCTGTTGCGAAGCGTTGAAGACGCAGGGGCTTTCCCAGATCATGGAGCAGGAGGGTTACACCGGTCTCATTCTCGGCATCCGCCGTGATGAGGAGGGAACGCGCGCCAAGGAGCGTTATTTCTCGCCCCGTGATAAAAATTTCGAGTGGAATTTCAAGGACCAGCCGCCGGAACTGTGGGATCAGTTCAAAACCACTTTCGCCGAAGGCACGCATATCCGCATTCATCCCCTACTGCACTGGACGGAACTCAACGTATGGGAGTACATCGAGCGGGAAAAAATTCCCATTATCGACCTGTATTTCGCCAACAAAGAAGGCCGCCGGTACCGTTCGCTCGGGTGCGCACCCTGCACGGGCTCCATCGAGTCCAACGCCAGTAACGTCCGCGAGATCATCGAGGAGTTGAGGGAAACCACCTCCGCGGAACGCTCGGGCCGGGCGCAGGATCAGGAAGACACCTACGCCATGCAGAAACTTCGGGCCCGGGGGTACATGTAGTGGGAAGCAACGGTCACAAGGAGCCCCAGCCCGGCAAACAGATGAAACTGGTCATCGTCGGCCACGTCGATCACGGCAAGTCCACCTTGGTGGGCCGTCTGATGGCCGACACCGACAGCCTGCCTACCGGCAAACTCGATTTTATCAAGGACATCTGCGACCAGCAGGG
>JAPUGN010000081.1 GCA_027298165.1 Nitrospinota bacterium | reverse complement strand
TTTGGATTTTTAACCGAAGAAGCAAAAATGAAAGAATGGTTAGGCGAAGTGGTAGAGGCCGATCCCAAGCCAGGCGGCGTGTTTAATGTCGGTGAGAAGGATCCGAAGGGAAATCACTGTCGTGGAAAATTCGTCGAAATTGTACCGCATGAAAAGGTAGTCTTTACCTGGGGTGGTATCGAAGATCTGGAACCGGGCGATTCAATGGTCGAGATCATTTTGAAGTCACAGGGCAAAGCCACGCACCTGACCCTGAGGCACTACAATATCCGGCTGAAACCCAGCGCCGACTCGTTCGGTCAGGGTTGGAAGGAGCACGCCCTACCGCTCCTCAAGGATGCCGCGGAAGGTAAAACACCCGAGGGCCTGTGTTTCGAATCCGGCAGCAAATGCCACAAGGATTGAAAGGGGAATTTTATGTTGAAGCGTATGTATCGTCAAAAACTTCTGACAGTAATTTTGGCAATTTATGGGTTGCTCTCTTTTGCAGGGATGCCTTTGGCGCAGGCAACGGGCACGCTTGAACCGTTGCCGCGGGATTTGGAAATTGAGCTGGCGCTCAGTTCCTTGCCGCCGCATTTGAGAGACCAGGCTACCGTATATACATTGAACCTGAAACGGGGTTTTGAAATAGCTCGTAAAGGCGCCAACGGATTTCACGCATTTGTGGCGCGCACCAGTTCCGATGTGTATAAAGCCGCTTGGCCGTTTACTCAATATCGGGATGACATTCTGATACCTATTGCCTTTGACAGTGCCGGGGCCAAAGCCAACCTGCGGCCATTTTTTGACATCGCGAAAATGCAGGCCGAGGGAGTCCCGCCGACTCAGGCGCAAAGCATCATCAGAGAACGTTATGCATCCGGTGTCTATAAAGCGCCGGAGCGCGCCGGCGTTTCCTACATGTTGTCCCCGGTTTTGAGGGCTTATATGCACCCGGAGCAAAATAATGAGGTCGGAACGTTCAATTATCCCCATTACATGTTTTACGCTCCCAATGTAACGAGTCAGGACATCGGTGGATCTCCTCCGCCTTCGCCCTATCCCTGGGCTTTCCGGCCCGGCCCCCATGGCTATATCAATTTGCGGGCTGGAGAAAAGGAAATAGCAGAACTCAATAAAAAATATCAGCAACTGATTTCGAGACTTTGTGCCTTCAAAAAGGCGTTCTGCCTGCCGGAACCCAACCCTCCCCAGTAACCGGATCCCACCATAAAGAGGTAGCTGGTTTCGCCGTAGAGAAATACTTTTGATTTGGCCGGCGGATTAATTTAATCTGATGAGCACGATTCGGCGCCAAAATCCGAAAAGGGTCTGGAGCCTTTAAATGGAGCGTGCATGAAAACGGACACAGGTTTTGGGGAATGGGTCATACGGTTTCGCTGGTGGATCATTGTATCCACGATCTTGGTGGTCGCTGCCACCGCCAGCGGCGGGCGGTTCCTGCAGTTTTCCAATAACTACCGTGTATTTTTCAGCGAAGAAAATCCCCAGCTACAAGCCTTTGACGCCCTCCAGAACCAATACACCAAAAACGATAATGCGATGATCGCCCTCGCTCCCAAAAACGGCAAGGTGTTCACCCGTGAAACCCTGGCGGCGGTGGAGGAACTCACCCGAGAGGCGTGGCAGATTCCATACTCCACCCGGGTGGACTCGGTCACCAACTTTCAGTACACGTGGGCGGATGGCGACGACCTGGTGGTGGAGAATCTCATCGAGAACGCCGCCCAATATTCAGCCGCCGATTTGGAACGGGTGAAAGGCATTGCACTGAAGGAACCGCTTCTGCTCAACCGGTTGATCAACCCGGATGCCAGCGTGACGGCGGTGAACGTCACCATCAATTTCCCGGAAAAGTCCCTCGATGAAGTGCCGGAGGTGGCCAACTTCGTTCGCGCCATGGCGGAAAAGATTCGCCCCCAATATCCCGACATCGATTTTCGTCTCACCGGCATCGTATTCATGGACAACTCGTTCGGCGAAGCGAGCCGCCAGGACATGGAAATGCTGATCCCCATTATGTATCTCCTGATCATCGTGGTTATGGGGTTGGTCCTGCGTTCCTTTTGGGGAACGCTTACGGTGGTTTTAGTCATCGCTTTTTCAAGTCTTACCGCGATGGGTCTGGGAGGATGGCTCGGTGTATTGCTCACTCCGGTATCGGCTATCGCGCCTACCATTATTCTCACGTTGGCGATTGCCGACAGCATCCATATTCTGGTGACCCTGTTTCATGAGATGCGGCTGGGGAAACCGAAACGCGAGGCGCTCATCGAATCGCTCAGAGTCAACCATCAGCCGGTGTTCATCACCAGCATCACCACTGCCATCGGTTTTCTCAGCCTCAACTTCAGCGACTCGCCTCCTTTTCAGGACCTCGGCAACCTCGTCGCCATGGGGGTAATGGCGGCTTACGTTTATTCGGTGATATTTCTGCCGGCCATGATGGCAGTGTTGCCTCTCCGGATCAAGCCGCATCCCCAGGAAAAAACGCTGGTGATGGACCGGTTTGCGGATTTCGTGATCCAGCACCGCACGAGGCTTTACTGGGGCATGCTGACGGTTATGGTGTTGATCATCGCCCAGATTCCGCGGGTGGAAATCAACGAGAAATTCAACGAGTACTTCGACACACGTTACCAGTTCCGCCTCGACAACGATTTCGTCATCGACAACCTGACGGGGTTTGAGGCTATCGAATACTCACTGAGCGCGGGCGAATCCGGCGGCATCAGCAATCCGGAGTACCTGGCCAAAGTGGAAGAATTCGCTCAATGGTACCGGCAACAACCTCACGTGATGTACGTCAGTACGCTGACCGACATCATGAAACGGTTGAACAAAAACATGCACGGCGACGACGAATCCTATTACAAACTCCCGGATCAACGTGACCTGTCTGCCCAATATCTATTATTGTATGAGCTGTCCTTGCCTTTCGGACTGGATTTGAACAACCAGATCAACGTCGACAAATCGTCGACCCGGTTTACCGCCATTTTGGAAAGCGTTTCCACCCACTACGCTTTGGAGTTGGAGGGCAAGGCGCAGGCTTGGTTGAAGGAAAACGGACTGCCCAGCATGGTGACTCACGGCGCCAGCCCCTTGATCATGTTTTCCAATATTGCCAAACGCAATATGAAGAGCATGACCCTGGGTGTCTTGTTGGCTCTGTTTCTGATTTCGATGATTCTGATCATAGCCCTGCGCAGTTTCAAATTCGGCGCGGTCAGTATGATCCCCAACCTGGCGCCGGTATTCATGACGTTTGGCATCTGGGGGCTATTTGTTCAAGAAGTCGGCCTGGCGGTGTCCATTGTCGCCCCGGTGGCATTGGGGATCATTGTCGATGACACCGTACATTTTATAAGCAAATACCTACGCGCCCGCCGCGAACAGGGCAAGAGTCCCGCCGAGGCCGTGCGCTATTCGTTTCACACCGTCGGCACGGCGTTGTGGGTGACCTCTCTCGTTTTAGTGGTCGGCTTTTCGGTGCTGGCGTTTTCCGGGTTCAAGATGAACACCCACCTGGGCATCATGACCACCATTTCCGTGGTATGCGCCCTGGTGGCGGACTTCTTGTTTCTTCCGCCCTTGCTGATGAAACTGGAAGAAAAACAATATGCCAAAGAAAGCGCCCTCGAATCCGCTGAGGAATCGGGGATAGCGTGAGCTTGATTCAAAAACCAAAAGTATAATTCTTTTGCCTGGATAAGGAATAAACATATGATACGTGTCTTTGGAATAATTGTTTGGGTCCTGGTAGGGTTTTCCGCTCCGGCTTTAGCCGAGACTCCTGAGGAAAAGGGGCTCGCCATTGCCGCCGAAGATGATAAACGTGATAATGGGTTCGTCGACTATCAGGCGAAAATGGAAATGATCCTCAAAAACCGGCACGGCGAGGAAAGCGTCCGCTACATGCGCAGTAAAAACTTGGAGGTGGTGGGCGATGGCGACAAGTCCCTGATTACTTTCGACCGGCCGCGGGATATCAAGGGCACGACCCTCCTCAATTTCACTCATAAAACCGGGACCGACGATCAGTGGCTGTATCTGCCGGCTTTGAAAAGAGTGAAACGCATCAGTTCCGCCAACAAGTCGGGGTCGTTTATGGGCAGCGAGTTCGCGTACGAGGACGTCACCAGCCAGGAGGTGGAAAAATACACTTATAAATGGATACGGGACGAGACGCTGGACGACATGGAGTGTTTCGTGATCGAGCGCTACCCGGTCTACAAAAATTCCGGCTACACCCGCCAAATGGTGTGGCTCGATAAAAAAGAATACCGGATGATGAAGATCGATTTTTACGACCGTAAAAACGCTCTGCTTAAAACCCAGACCTTCCGGGGATACCGCCAGTATTTGAACACATTCTGGTACCCGGATGAAATGTACATGGAAAACCACCAGACTGGGAAAAACACTCTGCTCAAATGGTCTGATTACAAATTTAAAAACGGGTTCAAGAATAAAGACTTCAACAAAAATAGCCTCAAACGCGCCCGCTAGCCGGGCGTGGCCCGGAGCAAAATGGCTTACGCCAAGCTCACTCGTCTTCATAAACCATTGATTTTATAGGTATTTATTCAAAGTAGAAAAAAATATAAAAATAATTGAGAATACGGGTTGACAGATTTCCAATTTGCGTATATTTTAAGTTAGTCATTTAACTAATATATAGGTTTTGGAATGAACCGAGTCAGCGACAAAAGAGAACGATTGATTGAATCCGCCGCCAAGCTTTTTCATGAGGCAGGGTATAAAGACACTTCGATTGCGGATATCGCCGAGGATTCCGGCGTTCCTCTGGGGAACGTTTATTATTATTTTAAAACCAAGGACGATCTGGCCGCCGCCGTCATTGAACAGCGTACGGAGACCATCAAAGGCTGGGCCAGGCAATGGGAGGAGAACCCGGATCCCAAGCAGCGCCTTTTCAAACTCCTTGACCTTGAATTAAGCCTAAAAGATAAAATCGCAGAACATGGGTGTCCCATTGGAAGTTTGTGCCAGGAATTGGATAAAGAGCGGCAACCTATAGCTCGTAAAGCCGATGGACTGCTCGAGTGGCAATTAAAATGGATCACCGATCAATTCCGGCTCATGGGGCAAACCAAGACCGATCAATTAGGAATTCAGTTAACGTCAGCAATTCAGGGTTGCTGTGTGCTTGCAAACGCTTTGAACGATCCCAAGATTGTTGAATTGGAAATGGGGCGGCTGAAATCCTGGATTAAAGAAATGTAAATTTTTTTGGCCTGAAATATAGTTATTTAACTAACATAATAAACGCTTTTCAAATCATTTAAAGGAGCTCACATGCAACGTAAATATGGTTATGGAGAATGGGTGATCCGCTTCCGCTGGTGGATCATTCTCGTCACGCTTTTATTTGTGGCGGTGGCCGCAAGCGGCGCCCGATTTCTGGATTTTTCCTCGGATTACCGGGTGTTTTTCAGCGATGAAAATCCGCAGTTGCAGGCGTTCGACGCCCTGCAGAACACCTACACCAAAAACGACAATGTCATGATCGCCGTCGCACCCAAAAACGGCCGGGTGTTCACCCGTGAGAATTTGGCTGCGGTCGAGGAATTGACGAAACAGGCCTGGCAGATTCCTTATTCCATTCGCGTCGAATCCATCACCAACTTCCAGCATTCCTGG